>NZ_JBNPON010000028.1:0-39193 GCF_050315195.1 Clostridium sp. SGI.024
AGGAGCTGTGCACTAATTTTTAGTGCAACAGCCCCTTTTAAATTCAATAATGTTATCAAAATTATTTTAAAACAGAGTCAAATAATAAAAAATTATATATTTTAGTAATTTGGCACAAATTACATCATTAATTCTACATTCTTCATTTTACATTCTACATTTCCTAAAAGTATATCTTCTTCCTTCTCATACCTACATTTAGTATTAGTCCTATTGACATAACTGTAGTAAGTAATGAAGTTCCTCCATAACTAATAAGGGGTAAGGTTATACCTGTAATTGGCATAAGACCAATTGTCATTCCAATATTCTGTAGCAATGCAAATAAAAAGTATGCTACTAAACCTACGCAAATAATGGATCCAAATTGATCCTTTGCTGTTCGTGCAATTGCTATCATTCTTGAAATTAATATACCATATAATAAGAATAAGAAGCAGGCTCCTAAAAATCCCCATTGTTCAGCTATACTTGCAAAAATAAAATCTGTCTGTACCTCTGGTACATATTGTGCCGCATAACCTACTGAGTTTTCTTTAGTTATTGCATTTCCTTGTAAACCTAAAACTCCTCCATTACCTATACTGATTAGGGATTGTCTTAGTTGATATCCTGATTCTGAAGAGTCAGACTCTGGATTCATAAAGGAAGTTATTCTAGTTTTTTGATAAGGTTGTATTAAGCCTGAATTCCATACTATAACTATTGCAACAACTAAAGATAATAATCCTCCACCAAGTATCTTTATATCTAACCCAGCAATAAAGAATATTCCAACTACCATAAAGAATAAAACCATTGTCATTCCCATATCAGGCTGAATAACTATAAAAATCGCTGGAATTACTGCATAAAAAGCCATAGTAAAGAAATTCTTCACTTCATTTATAGTACCATTCATCTCTTCTAAAGTTTTACCTAACATCATTATTGTAGCTATCTTTGCAAGCTCTGCTGGTTGGAAGGATAATGGCCCTAGTCTTATCCATCCTCTAGCTCCATTTATATCTGTTCCTATAAACATCGTTACTATAAGTAAAAGTATTGATCCCCAATAAAACAATGGAGTATAAGATTTTAATAATGTATAGTCAATAGCCACAACAAAATATAATGCAACTAAACAAACTATAAACCACATAGACTGTCTTTTTAAAAATAATGTTCCAAATTCAGCCATGCTTGCTAAGTATATATTTATTATCCCAAATATCATTAAGGCTATCATAGAAAACAGCATTAATTTATCTATTTCTTTAAGTTTCTTAAAATCTATTTTAAAATGCGATAATGGTATCATTTCTTTGCATTACACCTCCATTTATAAACCTAGATTTTATTATATCCAAAAAACATTTATTTCTCTATAATATATATATAAATAAATAAAATTTAAGAATTAATTAATTAATTAACTGTTAATAATATAAAAAAATAGTAAAAGGTCTATTTCTAACTCTACCTATAGAATAGAACTAGCATAATCATAGACCTTTCAATTAGTGCATAATGCATTATTTCATATGTTAGTTTTTTATATTTTTTATTGGAATATTTGCAACTAAAGCTGGATTGTTTCCTTCTAAATTTTCACTTTTACTTACAGCTATTTCAACATCATCAACATCTATCTCAATATATTTAGATAAAACCTCTAATATTTCAATTCTTATTTTATCAAGAGTTTCATGAGGTAAATCCCCTCTATCATGTATTAATATTAATTTTAATCTATCCTTTGCCACTTCCTTAGGTGTTGGCTTATTTGAAAGCTTTTTAAAAAAATCCAACTCTCAACCCCCCTTTAACGCTTAAATATTTTTTTCAATGATGCAAAGAATCCGTCTCCCCCTGTTTTTAAATCAAGAAAAGGAACTTCTTCCCCTGTTATTCTTCTTGCTATATTTCTAAATGCTTGACCAGAAATTGACTTATCATCTAAAACTATAGGTTCTCCCTTGTTTGTGGAAACAGTAATATTTTTATCATCAGGAACTACCCCTAATAATTCTACTGATAATGTTTCAATTATATCAGGAACATCAAGCATATCTCCTCTTTGTGTCATTTCATAATTTAATCTATTAATTATTACTGCATGATCCTCTAATCCCTTAGCATCTAACTTCCCAATAACTCTATCAGCATCTCTAACTGAAGTTATTTCAGGGTTAACTACTACAACTGCTTTATCAGCTCCTACAACTGAATTTTCAAAACCTTGTTCAATACCTGCAGGACAATCTATTAAAATGTAATCAAAATCTTCTTTTAACTCATTTACTATCTTTAACATATCTTGAGGTCTTATGTCATCCTTGTCTTTAGTTTGAGCTGTTGGTAATAAACATAGATTTTGATATCTTTTATCCTTAATTAAGGCTTGCTTTAATCTACATCTATTTTCTATAACATCTGAAATTGTATAAACTATTCTATTTTCTAATCCCATTAATACATCTAAATTTCTAAGACCTGTATCACCATCTACTACCACTACCCTTTTATTTAAAGCTGCTAGTGCAGTTCCAATATTTGCTGTAGTTGTTGTTTTTCCAACTCCACCTTTTCCTGATGTAATAACTATAGAAATTCCCATTTTTATCTCCCTCCAACACTATATATATTTCTTCGGTAAATACGGTTCTACCACAACAGTATTATCTTTAATTTTTGCCACTTCCGGATAGGAAGGCTTAACTCCATCATCTGGAGCAATAGTAACTATGTCGGCTATTTGAAGTATTTCTGGTTGGAGATTAAATGCTGATATTACAGCTTTTTTATTTCCACCTACGCCAGCATGAACTTGTCCTTTAATAGTTCCTAAAACTATTATATTTCCTCCTGCATACACTTCTGCTCCATTATTTATATCCCCTATAATTACTATATTTCCATAATACTTAACTTGTTGTCCACTTCTTATGGTTTTCTTTATAAACTTTGTTTTCCCTTCATATATTCCATTAAATATTTTATTTTCTTTATTATCTTTAGATTCTACCTTATTAATATTTTCAAAAATACAGTCTTTAATCTGAATTTTTTCAAATAAAGCATCCTTTAACTTTAATATATCCTCTTCCTTTAATAAATTTAGATTTGTTTCTATCTTAAGTGATGCTCCTTTATAAAACCCTTTTCCAACAGATAGTTTCTTTATTAAAGTTTCTAACATATCATCGAAATTATTAAATTTGTCCATATCTATGATTGCATTAATCCCATCTTTAGTGCCTCTTATTTGAATGCTACTATTATGTACTTTCATTGGTCACCCTCCACCAATTACCTTTACTTATTAATAAAAATGTTCATATTATAATTATACAATTATAGTATATAATTTAACAACCTAATTTTGTATTAAATTAAAAAAATCAATAAAAATTATACTTTTTATAGAATTAAAAAAAGCTGAGAACCCTCAGCTTTTTACTTTTAATTACTATATTTTTAATTAATTACTTAATTTAATACTATCATCCTTATTATCCTTTAATGGTGATTCTAATACATACTTCCTAAAGGATTCTGATTTAGAAGCATAAGAAGGATCTAATTCTAATAGTTTTTCTTTAAAGTAAGCTTCATATATAGCCTTATGAATAGTTGCACCTTCACTACCTCTGAAACCATCATAAATAGTTGAGAATATAGCTATTTCAGGATCCTCCATAGGTGCAAAGCTAATATAGTTACCATAAGCTAATCTTCCTTGAATCTTATAGTTTTCATCTGTGCTAAAGTCAGCTGTACCTGTTTTACCTGCAACGTTAATTGGAAATTTCCCAAAGCAATCATATGCAGTTCCATTGCTAGGACTTGTATTAACTCTATACATCCCCTCTTTAACAGCTTGAAGGTATTCTTCTGGTATATCTAATTGATCAACTACTTCTGGTTCAAACTGTTGTAATACTTCACCTGTTGGTGATGTGATTTTATCTACAAGAGTAAGCTTAAGTCTAGTTCCTCCATTAGCTAATGTAGCTACATAATTTGCTATTTGAACAGGTGTAAAGTTATTCATACCTTGACCAATAGCACTAGATACTAATTGACCTGGAGTTTTAATTTGAAGACCTGCATTACTTATAATATAATATGCAATTGCATCAGAGATAACTCCTGCTTCTTCATCAATATTTACTGTTCTTCTTTTTGAAGTTTCAATTACTGCCGCCTTAAATTCATCTGATAAATCCATAACCTTTTTAATATATGGAACTAAGCTTTCTGCATATTTAGTATTATCAGATACTTCTTCATCTGTTCCTACTTTTGCTAAGGTATCCTTCATATAATTTTTCAAAGCAGTTTTAGCTTCTTTTAAATTATCTGGATCATTGTCACTATCTTCTATGTTAAGTGGAACAAAAGAATAACTGTAATAATTTCCAGCCTTTAAAGCATCTACTATTTCATACATTGGAGTATTTACTATTTGATTTTTCCATGATTCAAAATTATAAACTTGACCAAAGGATTCCTCAATTTGAATTCCTGTAGACATAGTTTTAGAATTTTGTTTAGAGGGTTCTACTCCAAGTCCAAACTTCCATGCATATTTAGCAAGAGTATCTAAGGCATTAATATTTCCTCCATTTACATTTCCTCCACTATTTTTATATAATCTATATCCTAACTCATAAAAATAATAGTTTGATGAAACTTGTAAGGCTTTTCTTAAATCAGTAGCACCATTTGCTGTACCTTGGAAGTTCTTTAATACCATTCCTGGCAAATCTTCTTTACTCCATGTACCAGTATTATCCTGCATAACTTCATCAGTAGTAACTACATTCTCCATTAATCCTGCTATAGCAGTAAGAGGTTTAAAAGTAGATCCTGCTGGAAGAAGACCTTGTGTTGCATAATTGAAAAAAGGCTTTGGATAAGTATCAAACTTATCTTCTCTCTTACCTGTTTCTTCATTTATAGGGAATAAGTAATCTATTCCTCCTGTAGCTCCAGTTCTTTGTATAAACTCTTTTGCATAACTTTCTATATCTGGACTAAAGTATTGCTGAGATAATTCATCAGTTAACATTCCTGGAATAGAAAATACATTAGGATCATATCCTGGATAACTTACCATTGCAATAATTCTACCAGTCTTAACTTCAATTGCTACAACAGCACCTCTTGTTGCATTTGGAGCTATACTCTTTATACGTTCCATGGTATCCTTCATCGCTTGCTCTGCAGCATACTGAGTATCTTTGTCTATTGTTAAATGTACATTATTTCCCGGGTAAGAATCTAACTTAAATAATTCTTCTGTTACCCTACCTTTAGAATTAACTTTAACAGTAGTTCCACCCTTAGTTCCTTTTAATTGATCTTCTAGAGCAGCTTCTATTCCTGCAACCCCTATTAAATCAGAAGATACATCATATCCTCTTAATTCATAATTTTCTTCCTTTGAAGAATCTATAGAAGATAAATATCCTATTACTCCTGAAGCTAAGCTATTATATGGATAAAATCTAATAGGTTCAATACTTACATCTATACCTGGTAAATCATTTAATTTTTGGTATACGATAAAAGCAGTATCCTTTTTAATATTAGATGCAATTGTTACTGCTCTGTATCCTTTAAAACTTTGCATCTTAATGGCATCTTTAATAACCATATATTTTCTTACATCTTGAATAGAGTATTTTGTTAAAAGTTCATCTAATATTTCTTTTCCAGACATTTCATCATATTTTTCATTATAAGCATCAAGTCTTGCATTATAAGCCTTATTACTTTCTCCTTCCTCCTGAACTGGAACTGGATTAATAATCTCTTGAAGGCTATAAGTTTTAACTAGCTTATAAAAGGTTTCTTCTGCTGATATTTTTAATAACTCATTATTAACTTTTTCTATTTCTTCATCAGTTAAATCACTTTTCTTTTCTTCTTCAAATAAGTTTTTTTCTACTTCTTCGTTAAGACCTCTATCTCTTTTAAATCTGATTTCAACAATTTTCTTTGTATCTTTATCATCTGTTTTAAAATCAAAATAAAACTTACCATTACTATCTATTTTTAACATTAAGTCATCTTCATACTTTTCTCCGTTTTCAGAAAGTATATCAAAAACCTTATTCATGGTATCATAAAAGTTCTCATTTTCATCATTAGGTTTCGTATATGTTAAAGTATAGGTTTGAATATTAGTTGCTAAAATATTCCCATCACTATCATATATTTTCCCTCTTGGTGCATTTTCAGAAATAAGTCTTGTGGAACTAATATCAGCTCTTTCTTTATAATCTTCATGTTTGTAAATTTGAAGATAAACTAGCTTTGCAATAAATGTGGTAAAAAGAGCTATCATTATTATATTTAAAACAACATATCTAGAAATTTTCTTTTTCTTTTTTGGTCTATTAATTATCATTTTAACCTCCATGATTTCTTTTTATAATTATTATCATAAAGTCTTAAAACAAAATCATATCCTAAAAACATTATTATTGCACTATATAGTGATGCATATATACCAACCTCAAAATTTATAGTTTTTCCTGCTATTTTCAACACTAAAAATACTGATAATACTTTTAGCATATACAATAATATCATGGATATTGTTGGTATAAGCTTCTTTTCTCTATATATATTTTCACCTATAAAAGCGGCAAGTAAACATATTAACATATTAATTAAAGCATTTACTCCAAAACCTTCATAAAAATATATATCTTGTAACAATCCTGAAATAACCCCAATAAAAACTGCTTCTTTTTTTCCATTTATAATAGAATAAGCTATGGCAAAAACAAAAAGTAAACTTGGGAAAGCTCCCTTAATAGCTAAAAAAGGCATAAATGAATTATCAAGTATTAAAAGTACTAATGAAATTAAAAACAAAATCCATTTTTTCATATCTTACCTCTAATTATCATACTTAACCTCTCGTGTTTCCTTAGGTATGATAACAAATAATTCTTCTAATTTATTAAAATCAACATAAGGTTTTACTATGGCTGTTTTCATTACTTTTATTTCATCAGATTCAACAGAAATAACCTCTCCAACTCTAATTTCTTTAGGGTATATTTGTCCAAGCCCTGAAGTTAAGATTACATCTCCTTCTTTAACTTCAGAATCCAATGGTAAATTAGTTACCTTTGTTAATCCATTATTAGTACGAGTTACATATCCCTTTAATATTCCTGTAGTTTCCCTAGTACTATTAACCATAACTGAAACAGCTATATTTTCATTTAGCAAACTTTGTACTATAGCCCAATTGCTTCCTGTACTGGTAACCTGTCCTACTAAACCCTTGTCTGAAATTACAACCATGTCTTTTTTTAAGCCATCATTTTCGCCTTTATCTATTATATACCCCTCTGAAAAGCTTTCTCCACTATATCCAATTATTTCAGTTCCTATATAATCATAATTATCTTTTGAGTTTTTAAAGTTTAAAACTTCTCTTAATCTATCGTTTTCTTCTTTAAGTTTATCATATTCTAAAAGTTTATTTTTTAATTCAACATTTTCCTTTGTTAATTCTTTATTTTCACCTTTTACCGTAGAAAAATTCAAGAAAAAGTCTAAAGTCCCTTTTACTTTATCACTAATTGAATAGACTACCTTTTGAAAAGGATTTATTGCACTACCTAAACCACTTGATATAGCATCTTTTTTTTCATTGTTCATCGTATAGATAATTATGCCTAAAAAGGCAACTGACAGCACTATTACAGTGGCTGCCAGTTTATTCTTATGACGCTTCATTATTGACCTCTTTGCGTCTTACTTAACTCATCGAAATTTTCTAATGCTTTACCTGCTCCTAACACAACACAATCAAGTGGTGATTCTGCTATATGTACAGGCATATTTGTTTCATGGTTAATAAGTGCATCTAACCCTCTAAGCAATGCTCCTCCACCAGCTAACATTATTCCTTTTTCCATTATGTCTGCTGCTAATTCAGGTGGTGTCTTTTCTAGTGTCGTTTTTATTGATTCTATAATAGCGTAAACAGGTTCCTTTAATGCTTCTCTTATTTGATTTTCAGTAATAACTACTGGCTTTGGAAGTCCTGTAATAAGATCTCTTCCTTTTATGTCCATTTGTCTTTCTTCATCATCAACCTTATAAGCTGAGCCTAATTCCATTTTGATTTGTTCAGCTGTTCTTTCACCTATCATTAGGTTGAATTCTTTCTTTACATAAGCTATTATTGCTTGGTCTAATTCATCACCAGCAACTCTTAAAGACTTACTTGTAACTATTCCACCTAAAGATATTATAGCAACCTCTGTTGTACCTCCACCGATATCAACTATCATGCTTCCTGTTGGTTCGCCTACTGGAAGTCCTGCTCCAATAGCAGCTGCCATTGGTTCTTCCATTAATACAACATCTCTAGCTCCTGCAAATTTTGCTGCTTCTTCTATTGCTCTTCTTTCAACTTCTGTTACTCCTGATGGATAACAAACTATTATTCTAGGGCTAGTAAAGGCACTCTTACTAGTTACTTTTTCAATTAATTTCTTTAACATAGTTTGTGCTATATCAAAATCAGCTATAACCCCATCTTTTAAAGGTCTTATAGCTACTATGTTACCTGGAGTTCTTCCTATCATAAGCTTAGCTTCTGTACCTACTGCAAGTGGTTTTTTTGTTATGCTATTAATTGCTACAACTGAAGGTTCGCTTAATACTATCCCCTTGCCCTTAACATACACAAGTGTATTTGCTGTTCCTAAATCTATTCCCATATCCTTATTACTACTGAAAAATCCCATATGAATTCCCCTTTCGCTTATATTATTCCTTTTTCTTTTAAACTAACATACTGATTTTTACCAACTATTAAATGGTCTAATAAATCAATACCAATTATCTTACTACATTCTTTTAATCTAATAGTTATATTTATGTCTTCTTTACTTGGTGTAGGGTCTCCTGAAGGATGATTATGGCAAATTATTATGCTTGAGCTACTCTTTTTTATAGCTTCTTTAAATATTTCTCTAGGATGTACAATTGATGTATTTAAACTTCCTTTAAAAACATCTTTTATTCCTATTATATTATTCTTAGTATCTAACATTATTAGTTTTAAAACTTCTTGCTTTAAAAAAGACATTTCCTTCATTATAAGACTTGCTATATCATTTGGAGAAGAAATAACCTTCTCTATTTTAATTAAGCTTAACACATTAATTCTTTTAACAAGCTCACCTACCGCCAAAATTTGGCTTGCTTTTATATTTTTAATTCCCTTTATGCTCGTAATTTCATTTATTCCAGCATCTAACAAACCATCTAGTCCATTAAATTCTGATATAATCCTAGTACTTAAAGAAATTATATTTTCTCCTCTAGTTCCAGTTCTTAAAATTACTGCTAGAAGTTCTGCATTAGTTAAAGTTTCTGGACCACTAATTAATAATTTTTCAACAGGTCTCTCTTCTTGTGGTATATCTATAACTTTTATACTATTATTCATAAATAAGCTCCTAATAATAATGACTTTATTTATAAATATACCCTAAAATTCTATTCTTTAACCTTGTTTAGCATTTTATTTAGAAGATTTAATGGTAATCCAACTACATTATAAAAACATCCCTTAATTTCTTCTACAAAAATGCCACCATAACCTTGTATTCCATAGGCACCTGCTTTATCAAGGGGCTCTCCAGTCTTTATATATTCTAAAATTTCTCGGTCTGTTAAACTACTCATTTTTACTTCAGTATATATAGCAGCTTCTTCACTTTTATTATTATACATATTAATAACAGTTATACCTGAATAAACTCTATGGATTTTACCACTTAATTCTCTTAACATTTTAAATGCATCTTCTTCATTTTTTGGCTTTCCAAGTATTTTTCCATCTAGTACAACTACAGTATCCCCAGCAATAATTATAGAATCATTACTAAGTTTTTCTTTTGTACTAATAGCCTTTCCTTTAGCCAAATTAATTACATATTCCTCTGCATCTCCATTAAATAACACAGTATCTTCATCAAAGTTACTAACTTCAATGTCAAAATCACTTATTATTCTATGTAAGAGTTCTTGTCTTCTTTCAGATGCTGATGCTAAAACATATTTCAAACCTATCACATCCTATTTTTATAATATTGAAAAAACAGCATGGTTTAAAACTAAATAAAGACAAAGCTAATTATCTCTATCTTATATCTAATATAGTTTATCATTATATAAGATTCTAAACAAGTAACTTTGTCTTTCTTTATTTAATTTTTATTTATTTTTAATAGTTTTGTCATATTTATCCAACAGCTTCTTTTTTACATTATATCTTGCTTAATATTGAATATATATACTCTAATTCTGATACAATATTATTCTTATTTATAGACTCTGGCAAGGCTTTTATATGTTCCTTATATTCCTTTAATACTTCGATTTTATCACTATCAGAAATCTCTTCTAAATCATTAGTCCATTTTTTAAAATCACTAGTATTAACTTCTTTCACTTCTTCTTTTCCAGCTGTGTCTAATATCTCCAAATACCCTGCTGTAATAGCACTAATTTGATTTTCCACCTCATCATTTTTATTTAAATCCAAATTAACCTTTATATTTTCTATTCCTTTTTCCTTTAATTTTTGCATAAGTGTACTACTATTTTCCTCTGTTGTAATTCCAGCAAGAACTCTATATTTTCCTTCTGCATCTTTAACTATAAAAGAATTAAAATCACTATTCATTCCATTTAAAACTTGTTTTGCATTTTCTTCTTTTGAAAAATACCCACATTGAATTAAAGTAAATCTTTCAACCTCTTCATTAGAAGAAGTATTCTCTTTATTATTATTTTCTTCTATTTGTGGTGTACTATTTACTTCTTTTAATCCATCAATATTAGGAATTACTTTTAGTAACAACCATGCTGCTAGTAAGCCTATAGATATTGCAGATAGGGTTGTCATTAATAAAGATGTTAAAAGCTTAATACCATTATTTTTCTTTTTGTATTGATATTTTGTGTACTTCATTTTTATCATCCCTCTCTTTTTATATTTAATTTATATTCTAAATAGATTAAATATATTCATTATGTAAAACAATTATTTTAGGAAATGAAATAAAAAAATAATGAAAGAATGAAAAAATTATGGAATAAATTCCTTCGAAATTTAATGTGTATGTTTTAATTAAGTTTTTATTTCATACTGATTTAATGAAATAAAAAAATATAAAATTAATATTTTTATTTAAATATACTTACAATTAAAATATACATTATTTGTGAATTTTATCATAATGCTCATTATATTAAATTAGTTAAAATTACATTTCCAGTAAATGAGCTATATACAGTAGAGTTATGTAGATAAATTCTAAGTTATGAGTGAGATTAGGTCTTCAAAAAATTTATGTTTATTTTTTATGAAAATTTGATATAATATAAGTGAGATTCTAAATCTATGATTTAGCAAAATCGAACTTATGCAAAGCTAAATAAGAAATACAGATAATAAAAAAGTAGAGTGCTGGAACACTCTACAATATACAATCCTAGTTGCTTAGGCAACTGGTATAACTATGTTTTTATTAGATAAAAAAATAGTAGCTTCCAAATTGCGTGTGGGGCTACTATTTTTTTGATATTTTATCTATAAGTAACACTATGAATGTTAATAGTGCTAATAAAAATAACCCACCAGTAAATAGTAACATTAAATCGTCATTACTCATTAAGTATCACCTCCTTTCATAAGAAAGGTGAATGATACCAGTAGCCCACAGTTAGCTATTGAATTGTACTTTTGAATTATACCATATTTAGGTATACTATATACACAAGAAATAAATGGCAAATTTCATATTGGTCAATTATAAATTAATTGTTTTTTTATTTACCATAAACAAAGCTATCTATTCCATCTTCATTCTTTCATTTTTCAAAACTCCATAGGAGTTTTCACATTAATTATGCATTACGCATTATTAATTTAAAATAGCTGGTCTACAAAACTATAGCCAGCTTTTTCTATTTATAAATTTATTTTAATTCTTTTAGTACTTCTAATAAATAATCCCAAACATTTTTAACTGATGAAATACTCATATGCTCTTGTGGTGTGTGAACATCGAAAAGATCTGGTCCAAAACTTATCATATCAAGTTTTCCTAACTTTTCATTGAATAATCCACATTCAACTCCTGCATGAATTGCTACTATTTTAGCATCTTTTCCATACATTCTCTTATAAACATCTTGGCATATTCCTCTTACTTTTGATTCACTGTCATATTGCCATTCTGGATATCCAGCTGTAGTTTCAAATTCTGCACCAAGTAATTCTCCTATAGTCTTACTTCTTAAAACTATTTCATCCTTTAATGAAGCAACTGAACTTCTTATAGCACTATCAAATTCAACTGTGTCACCATTGGTAGTTACTACTCCTAAGTTAGTAGAGCTTTCAACTAGACCTTCTATTTCAACACTATTTGTATTTATTCCATTTGGAATTAAATAAAGTAAATTAACTGCTCTTTCAGTATCAACTCTATTAAATACTTTTTCAACTTTTTCAGTATTTTCTAATATAGATACATTAACTCCTGGATCTTGAGTTTTTAATTCATTTACTAAAATAGGATTCCATGAATTAATTATTTCTTTTGCCTTTTC
The DNA here is from genome assembly GCF_050315195.1 of Clostridium sp. SGI.024. Classification (NCBI taxonomy): domain Bacteria; kingdom Bacillati; phylum Bacillota; class Clostridia; order Eubacteriales; family Clostridiaceae; genus Clostridium; species Clostridium sp. SGI.024. The sequence goes on from NZ_JBNPON010000028.1 coordinate 12,652, forward strand.
AACCTCTTCTGATTTTAAAGCTATTATAGCATCAGCTTCTCTTGGAATAGCATTATTCTTAGATCCTCCATTAAGTGAAGCTAATTTGTAATCTAAAGGTAATAATGACTTTAGAATTCTACCCATTATTTTGTTAGAATTTCCTCTTTCCTTGTTAATTTCCATACCAGAGTGACCACCCTTTAGCCCTCTTATAGCAATATGTAAGAAGTTATTGTAATCACCTACTTCTTCTAAATTAACTTTTAATAAATGCTTGCTTCTTATTCCACCAGCACAACTTACTAGTAGATGTCCTTCTTCTTCATTATCTAGGTTTAATAAGATTTCTCCTGTTATATGTTCTTTTGATACTGCCATTGCTCCTGACATTCCAGTTTCTTCATCTGTTGTTATTAATACTTCTAGCGGTGGATGTGGAATATCTGTAGATTCTAATATAGCTAATGAATATGCAACAGCAATTCCATTATCTGCTCCTAAAGTAGTATCAGTTGCATAAACCATATCATCTATGACTCTTAATTTTAGTGGGTCTTTTTCAAAATCATGATCTGTTCCTTTATTTTTTTCACAAACCATATCCATATGACCTTGAAGAATTACAGTTTTAGAATTTTCGTATCCCTTTGTGCCTGGTTTCTTAATTATTACATTTAAAGCCTCATCTTGATATACTTCTAATTTAAGCTTTTTAGCTACACTTACTAAATAATCACTTATAGCCTTTTCATTTCCTGAGCCTCTTGGGATTTGTGAAATTTCTTCGAAATATTGAAAAACCTTTTTCGGTTCTAAATTTTGTAAAAAATCCATATTATACTCTCCTTTACTTCTAAATTGTGTTAGAATGATATTATGAATTAAGTATATCATAGTATATATGATACTTAAATTTTATTTTTTTATTATAACTATTCCGAATATTATTAATAATTTATTTTGAGGTGATGTTATGCAAAAAACAAAAATGATTTTTACAATCGGTCCAGCAAGCGATAAGGAGGAAATCTTAAAGAAGTTTATTCAAATAGGAATGAGTGCTGCAAGATTAAACTTTTCTCATGGAAGTCATGAAACTCATAAAGAAAAAATAGACCTTATAAAAAAAGTAAGAGAAGAATTAAACTCTCCTACTGCAATTATTCTTGATATTAAAGGACCTAAAATTAGAACTCACAATTTTGTAAACGATGGCGTTGAACTATTTGAAGGTGATGAATTTTCTTTTATTTGTGATGAGGAAATTTTAGGAGATAATAAAAAATGTACTGTTTCTTATACTGACCTGTATAAAGATGTTAAAGTTGGAGGAGAAATATTAGTTGACGACGGTTTATTAAGATTTAAGATTAAAGAAGTTATAGGTAAAGAAATTAAATGCTTAGTAACTGTTGGTGGAACTATAAAAAACCATAAGGGTGTAAATGTTCCTAATGTAAAAATTAATCTTCCTTCAATAACTGAAAAAGATAAAGAGGACTTAATTTTCGGTTGTGAAAATAAAATAGATTTTGTTGCTGCTTCTTTTATTAGAAAAGCTTCAGATATAGAAGATGTAAGAAAGGTTTTAAAAGCTCATAATGGAGATTATATTCAAATTATAGCAAAGATAGAAAATCAAGAAGGTGTTGATAACATAGATGAAATTATAGAAGCTTCTGATGGTATTATGGTTGCCAGAGGAGATATGGGAGTTGAAATACCTATTGAAAAGGTTCCTATAATTCAAAAGAACATAATTAGAAAATGTAATGAAGCTGGTAAAATAGTTATTACAGCAACTCAAATGCTAGATTCTATGATAAGAAATTCTCTTCCAACTAGAGCTGAAGCTTGTGATATTTGTAATGCTATTTTTGATGGAACTGATGCAATTATGTTAAGTGGAGAAAGTGCAAGTGGTAATTATCCAATAGAAGCTGCAGAAATGATGTCTAGAATTGCTATTGAAACTGAAGCAAACTTGGATTATAACTACTTAAACAAGAGATTAAAAGAACCTTCTCTATCCTCTTTCTCTGAAGCTATTAGTTATTCCGCTTGTAGAAGTTCAAACCTTTTACATGCAAAAGCTGTTGTTGCAGCAACTAATAGTGGTGCTACAGCTAAGCTTATATCAAAGTATAGACCAAAATGTTCAATAATAGCTATAACTCCTTATGATGAAGTTAGAAGAGGATTAAACCTTAACTTTGGTATATTTCCAACAAAATGTGATGTATTCACCACTACAGATGAAATATTAGGTGAAGCTAAAAAGGTTGCAACTAATTTATCCTTTGCTGAAAAAGGTGATGATATAATAGTTGCTGCAGGAATGCCAAGTGCATCTGTCGGTGGAACTAATATGCTAAAAATAGAAAAAGTATAAAAAACTAGAGCTTTAATATAAAAGTCACATAATAAATTTTACAATTTAAAATGAACTATTTCGTAGATTAATTATGAAATAGTTCATTTTTTCTATTAATCTGTATTGGGATGGATACTTTTTTGTTTTAAATAAGTGCTAATTTATAACATTATTCGATAAAATATGATAAAATAGTAGAATAAATAAACATTTAGGGGGTATTATAGAAAATGAAAAAATTTAAACCAAATCTTAAAACTATTATAGGGTCAATTCTGTTGGCTACTTTAATAGTTACTTCAATCATAATGCCAAAGGATGCAAGTATAGAGATTCAACAAAAACTTGCAATCCAAAGGAAAAGTGAAGATATATTCGCTGGATATAAATTAATTGAAGTTTATGGTGGAGATCTATCTGGACATAGAGAACCTAACGTTGTAGTTGATATAGGCTTTGGTGATAGAGAATATTATGCTTTTACTAATGAGTACGGTCAACTAGTTAAAGTAATTGCTAAAGAAATTATCTTACAAGATGAATCAACAGAGCCTGTTAATTCAAATGGTAGATATTATAAAGATGAGGCAAAAGTACCTGGAGTTGAAAGTAATAACTTAGATGAGGGACATATTATAGCTGATTCCCTTGGTGGAGTTTCTAACGCATATAATATAACACCTCAAAATAGTACTCTTAATAGACATGGTGACCAAGCTTATATGGAAAAGGTTATTAGAGATGCTGGTGGTTGTACAGATTTTGTTGCCATAATAACTTATCCAAATACAAGTACTCAGATACCAAGTCATTATAGTTATACATATACAATCAATGGTAATGTAATTAATGATGAGTTTGATAACATTAATCCTGATGACTACAATGAAAGCTCAGGAATAAACAATTCATCAAGCAATACTGACTCTGGTAGCAGTAGTAGTGTTAACTCTGAAACAGTATATTGGACACCAAATGGAAAAAGTTATCACACTACAAAAAGTTGTTCTGCTTTATCTAGAAGTAAAACTATTTTAGAAGGAACAATAGAAGAAAGTGGTAAATATAATCCATGTGATAAATGTCACTAATTGCTTATAAAAAGATTTGAAAAAAAGCTATTATTTCACAAATTATTGGGAAATAATAGCTTTTCTATTATTGGGAGGTTTTATATATACCTTATGGTTTCTTATTAAAAATTAATGTTTATTTTTAAAATTATAAAATGCTCCTAACATTCCTGCATCATTTTGATGTTTAGCAAATTCTAGTCTTGTTTTTTCAGCAATACTTGGTAAAAGATATTTTTGTAGAGCTTTATCAATTCTAGGCTTTAGATATTCAACTTGAGCCATAATTCCTCCACCTAGCACTACTACTTCTGGGTTAATTACATAACATAAATTAGCTATTGCAATTCCTAATACTTCTACCATCTCATCAATGGCTGTTATGCATATTTCATCGCCTTTTTTAGCTTCTTCAAAAATATGATATCCATCCCATATTTCTTTTGAACTCTGCTTTCTTTCTGCAACCTTTTTACTTAAAATACTAGTTGCACCTAAGGTTTGAAAATCACTATCAAACATCTTCATATAGCCTACTTCACAAGCACTATTGCTGAAACCGTGGAATACATTTTCCCCAATAAGTATGCATCCACCAATTCCGGTACCTACAGTAAGGCATAAGGTTACTTTACTATCAATAGCTGCTCCTGAAATTCTCTCTGCTAATCCTGCACAGTTAACATCATTCTCAACTTCACAAGGTATTGAATATTTTCCTTCTAGCACTTCTTTAAACTTTGTTCCTGTATATCCTGGGATCAAAGGAGAGGCATAGAAAATTTCCCCTTTTTCAGTATCAACCATTCCTGCCGTTGAAATACATATTCCTTCTATTTTATATTCATCTAAATAGTTTTCTACAATTCCAAAGACTTTATTTAAAATCTCTGGTCCACCCTTCTCTGCTTCTGTATCCATCTTATCTTTTGTTAATATTTTTCCATCCGCAGCAATGACTCCGTATTTTATTGCAGTTCCTCCAATATCAATACTTACATAGTTTTTCACCATTATCACCTCTTCTGAGCATTTATTTGTTTAATTATTAACAATATTTCTCAATTGCCTTTTTTATCATAAGAGCTGCTTCTTTAACAATTTCAATATCTTCTTCAATTAATCCTGTTAAAGGTTCTCTTACACTTCCTATATTTAAATTTTCATTGATTCTAAGAATCTCTTTAATTACTGCATACATATTTCCATGGCATGAACACATTTTAAATATAACTTGGTTAATATCATACTGAAGCTTCTTTGCTTCTTCCATTTTATTTTCATTTATAAGATCATTTAATTTTAAGAATAATTCTGGCATAGCACCATATGTACCACCTATGCCACCTTCTGCACCAATAGCACGTCCACTAATGAATTGTTCATCTGGACCATTGAAGACAATATAGTCATCTCCACCAGCTTCACAGAACAATTGAATGTCTATTACTGGCATTGATGAATTCTTTACTCCAATTACTCTAGGATTTTTACGCATTTCTTTATAAAGGTTTTGTGTTAATGCTACCCCTGCAAGCTGTGGAATATTATAAATTAAAAAATCTGTATTTGGTGCTGCATTACTCATAGCATTCCAATAAGCTGCAATAGAATATTCTGGAAGTCTAAAATATATTGGAGGAATTGCTGCAATTGCATCTACTCCTAAGCTTTCTGCATGCTTTGCAAGTTCTATACTATCTTTTGTATTATTACATGCAACATGAGCAATTACAGTAAGTTTTCCTTTTGCAACTGCCATTACATTTTCAAGAACAACTTTTCTATCTTCAACACTAAGATAAATACATTCTCCAGAAGATCCATTTACATAAAGACCTTTAACCCCTTTTTTTATATGGAATTCAGTAAGTTCCCTAACTCTTTCTGGACTTATTTCTCCATTTTCATCATAGCATGCATAAAATGCTGGAATAATTCCCTTATATTTGTTTAAATCTCTCATAATAATCTCCTTCTGCCATAAGGCTGATTTATTTCTAATATTTTAACTATTTTAACTTATCTACAAATGCTTTTGTAATTAACTGTGGTCTTGTTATAATAGAACCAACCACAACACTATAGCAGCCTAATTCAATTACACGTTTAACTTTTTCAGGTGTATTTATATTACCTTCTGCTATTACTGGATGTTTTGCTTTCGAAATAATTTCTCTAATAATCTCAAAATCATTATTCTCTATTTTTAGATTTGCACTTTGTTCAGTATAACCAACCATTGTAGTACCGATAAAGTCAAATCCTAATTCATCTGCATGAAGTGCTTCTTCTACTGTAGAACAATCTGCCATTAAAAGTTGCTCTGGATATTTCTCTTTTATTTCTTTAAAAAATTCATCTAATGTCTTATTTCCTGGTCTTAATGCACCAGTAGCATCAATTGCTATAATTTCTGGTTTTACTTCCATAAGTTCGTCAATTTCTTTCATTGTTGGAGTAATATATACTTTAGAGTCTTCATAATCTCTCTTTACAATTCCAATAATAGGAAGATCTACTTGTGACTGTATCTCAGCAATATCTTCTTTAGTATTTGCACGAATCCCAGCTGCACCCCCTTCTTTTGCTGCAAGCGCCATTCTCCCCATAATAAATGAAGAGTGAAGTGGTTCATTTGGCAATGCTTGACATGATACTATTAAATTGCCTTTTATACTATCAACTTTCTTACTCATGATATTTTCCTTTCTGCATGGCATTATTTCAAATTCATTTTTTAATTAATCTCGTAGTTTTCATATTTTTCGAATATTTTACGGAAAATAAATGACTGAATTAGTGCTAAGCCAGAAAATCCACATATAATTAATATTGTAAAAAATAGAAGCATAGATACTTCAGAATAAAGTAACATTAAAATAAATGGAATGTTAATAAGAATAAGTAGTATAGTCCATTTAAAATTAACAATACTAATCATGAATGAATTTTTAAATACTTCTTTTGTTGTATGTACAAATCTAGCTATAATAGGAAATGAATATAAAGCTATTATATATGCCCAAATTGCTACTATATAGCATAAAACTTGTAATATTTTCAGTTTATCATCTCCAATTATTGATATAATTTTCAAATCTATTATAATGAAAAGTGCTATAATAATTGATATCATTCCAACAATTGTTCCTTGTTTAAAATTCAACTTAAAGGCTTTTATAAATCCTCTTACGATATGTGATTCTTCGTTTCTTGCCATTTTTAATGTTATTGAATACATAGCAGTAAGCGATGCTCCTATTGTAACAATAGGAATGCATCCTATAAGAAACAAAAGATTTAATACTACGATATCAAATACTCTTGAAAAAAATCGCATAACTCCATTATCTAAATTAAAAATTGTACTTACTAAATTTGATCTTTTTTCTGACATTTTACCTCACCAACTCTTTTATCACTAATCCACCGCTACCTTAAATACACACTTTTTTAAATAAGTATTTTCTCCTGTAGCAATTCCAGGCTTATGTGGTTCTTCTGGCATACATATAATAAATTTATCTTTTCCTAAATTGCACATTATAGATTCATCACAATGAACCATACCTATATCTCTGTCTTCACTGTATGTCTCAATAACCCTTTGTATATCAAAGCCAATTTTAATGCCTTCTTTTCCTTCTATGTCAATTTGAATATCCATATATTTTTTATGAATTTCAAAATTTAGTTCATCTTCTCTCTTAGCATTAGCTTCCATTACATTTAAAAATACTTTATCACCATCTATTTCTTTACGTCCCATTGGAAGTGATTTTAAATCTGTTTTTTCTAGAAAGTCAATTGCTTTATCTAACCATACAGATTGTCCTCTATATCTTCCAATATTTTTGATCTCATCATATATCATCTAAATATCTCCTTTTATGCTAGGCTAAAAATTTAAATGGAACTATCTTTTACAGGCCTGATTAATCAAAGGTCCTAATGTTTAGATAGTTCCATTTATATAGATTAACCTTTTACAGCACCCATTGTAATACCTTGTGTAAATGACTTTTGGAATATAAGGAATACAGCAACAATTGGAATTGCTGATAAAGCTGCACCTGCCATTATTAATCCATAATTGGTTGCCATCTCAGCTTGCATAGTTGCAACTCCTAGAGAAACTGTAAGATTATTTCTTGATGAAAGCATTACTAATTGCATAAAGTAATCATTCCATGTATTAATGAATGTAAATATTGCTAATGCAGCAAATCCAGGTTTAACAATTGGAAATGCAATACTTGTAAATGTTCTAAGTTCTCCACAACCATCAATCTTTGCTGACTCTAATAACTCTCCAGGAATATTTTCACTAAATTGTTTCATTAAAAATACTCCAAAAGGCCATCCTATTAAAGGAAGAATTACAGCTGCTAAAGTATCATGTATACCTAAGAAATTTATTATTCTTACTAAAGGAACTAATACAACTTGCTTTGGTAATGCCATAGCTGCTATAAAAACTGAAAACACAAATTTTTGACCATAGAATCTTTTCTTAGCCAAAACATATCCTGCAAGTGAAGCTGTTAAACATACTAAAATCATCGTAACTAACGAAATAAAAATACTATTAAATAACCATCTTCCTGCTGGATTTTGAATAAGTAATTGTTTAAAATTCTCCAATGTAGGAGCTGACGGCCACCATTGTGGTGGAATTTTAATTGTATCAGGCTGAGACTTAAACGCACCTGTCATAATCCAATAGAAAGGAAAGACAAAAATAATGGTTAAGATACTCAAAAGTATAAGTGTTATTACCCCAAAAGGTGTGATTTTTTTCTTCATTACGTTCTCTCCCTTCTAATACTCTACATCATTTCCTAAAATTTTAAATTGTGCAAAGCTTATAAGACCAATTAATGCAGCTAAGAATACTCCCATTGTATTTGCGTATCCATACTCAGAAAGTTTAAATGCTTTCTCATATAAATAGTACATAATTGTACTAGTAGAATAGTTTGGTCCACCTGATGTCAACAATTGAATAAGTGCAAAGCATTGGAATGAGTTAATTGTTGTAATAACTACTATATAAAGTGTTGTAGGTAATAAGCTTGGCCATTTTATTTTCCAAAACACTTGAAACTCATTAGCACCATCTACACGAGCTGCCTCCATTAAAGACTTATCAATATTTCCTAAAGATGCTATATAAAGTATAATAGGTTGTCCAACTGATGTAGTAAGTAAAATAACTATAATTGCAATTAGTGCATATCTTTTATCTCCTAACCAGCTAATATTCTGATCAATAACATTTCCTGTTTTTAAAATATAATTTAATATACCTGATAATGGATCATAAATCCATTTCCACACAACTGTAACAGCTACGCTACCTGTAACAACTGGTAAGAAAAATACACAACGGAAAAATGAACGAGTAAATGCATTTTTTTCATATGTTTGAGATGCAACAAATAAAGAGAATATTACTACAATTGGAACTGAGCCTACTACAATTATTAAAGTATTTATTAATGACTTAATAAATACTTCATCATTAAACATACGTATGTAATTGTCTATTCCAACAAAGGTGAAATCTGTCATTGTATAATTAAAGAAACTTGTAACAAATCCCATAACCATAGGTGCTAGAACAAATATTATAAAGAAAATTAATACTGGAGCTAGAAAAGAGTATGACACAAGAGTCTCTCTTCTCTGTAATTTATTAGAAGTTTTCATACATTTCCTCCAATCACTTATCTAAAAAGAATACTTGAAAAACATTCTTCTTGTACATTTAAAAAATGTACAAGAAGAAATTATATTAGTCTATTAATTTTTTATTGTTTCATTTGCCTTCTTAGTGAAATCATCTAAAGCTGCTTTTGGTTCTGCCTCACCATTTGATACTGCTTGTAACATTGGGAACCATAAAGTTCTCATTTTAGCAAATCCATCAATTGTGTTGTAGTAAGTAGAATAATACTTTGTCCAAGAACCAATTTCTTTCATTCTTTCATCACTATATAATTCTCCAAAAGATGTACGAACTGGGAATGCACCTGTTCTTACAACATTCTTTGGACCCCATTCTTTATCATCACAAATAAATTGGATGAATTTTTTAGATGCTTCTATTTTAGCTTCATTACCATTATTGAATACACAGAATCCATTTACTAAGTATTCTAATTCTGGTTGTCCATCATTTGATGGGAATGGTACTTCTAAGTATTCAACTTTACTTGCTGCTAATAATTTAGCTTGTGTACCTGGTTGAGCTGAAGCCCATAAAAGTGTAAATGCAGTTTGTCCATTTGCAAAGTTTTGAATATCAGCAGATCCATCATATTGAGAACCATTTAATAATAAACCATCGTCTATTAACTTTTTAATTAATTCCATTGATTTAACAGAATCTGCATCATTTGTAGTATATTCTGTAAGTGAATCATTTGTTATACTAGTGCTATATAAGTTTGTAAAGAAAGCACGTGGACCTTGGTCTCCACCTTGACCATTACAGAATAATGATCCTGGAGTATATCCCTTAGCTTTTAAAGCTTCTAAAACCTTAACAAAATCGTCTGTTGTCCATCCTTCTTTTACTAAATCAAGAACTCCAGCATCTTTTAACATTGCTTTGTTTAATGCCATGTAGAAAGGACCAGTACTTATTGGATACATGTAAGCAGTATCTCCAGCTTTACAAGCTTGTAATAATGCATCATTGTTTACATCTTTTACAAATTCATCTGTAAACATATCATTTAATTCTGCTAATTTACCTGATTTCCCATAAGTAATTATACGTCCAGGAGCATCAAACAGAACATCTGCCATTGTTCCTGCTTCAATTGCTGTTGTAATTTTTTCAGGTCCTGAAGTAAAGTCTATTGTTTCTAATTTTACTTTTATGTCTGGATTCTTTTCTTCAAATGCAGCTATTACTTTTTGTTCCCATGTTCCTACTGCATCACCTGCATTTTCTTGAGTAAATGTTGGGAATGCCCACCATGTTATCTCAGTTTTTGCAGAGTTGCCAGACTTTGTATCATCAGTAGCTTTTTTACCACAAGATACAAGAGAAATAGACATTACTCCAACAAGTAGAGTAGCTAATAATTTCTTTTTCATTTAATATACCCTCCCATAATAAACTTTATTTTAATTTTTATAAAGTATCATACCTCTAATGTTTTAACTTAAATTTACATTAATCATTTGTATTTTTTATACTTTTATTAATCATTTTTTACATTATAAAAAATATGTTTTAACTGTTTATAAACAAAAGCTCTTGTAAACATTTTCTAAATAAAATATACCACATCTGAAAATATTTTTCAACATTTTTTTATCAAAAAAATTTTTTTCTTTTGCTGTTTACCAAATTGTCTCATAATATTATTATTAATATATAACACTTAAGGGGGATGAAAAGATGAATTATAAAAAGAAAACAATTTTATGCTTCGGTGATTCTAACACTCACGGATATAACTCTTCAAATAATGGGCGTTTTCTAGAAGATGAAAGATGGACATGCCTTTTATCAAAATATCTAGGGGATAACTATTCTATAAAAGAAGAAGGTCTTAGTGGTAGGACAACAGTTTTTGTTGATCCTCTTTTCGAAGGGCTAGATGGACTTTCTTATATTTCTCCTTGCTTAATGACACATGAACCTGTTGATTTATTAATAATTATGCTTGGAACAAATGATACTAAGGAACGTTTCGGAGCTACAGCCGCAAACATTGCAAAGGGCCTAGAACGACTTACTAAAAAAGCAATCTCTACTACTGAAGCTTGGCGTGATAAACCTAATATTTTATTAATTGCACCACTTCCTATTGAAAAGGGATATGAAAATACTTTTGTCTCTGGTGAAATGGGAAAAGGTTGTGCAGAAAAATCTGAAGAACTTGCGCCTCTCTACAAAGAAGTTGCAGATAGAAATGGATGCCATTTTTTAGATGCTGCTTCTATAAAAGGTATGTACATGTATCCTTATGATTATATGCATCTTAGTAAAGAAAGTCATAAAATACTTGCATATGAACTTTCTAAGCTTATTCCTGAAATTTGCTAATGACTAATTTTTATATTTTGATATCTTATAAATAGATATATTTGCAGTAATTCCTTTTGAATTACATAAATAATTCTAATATATAATAAAGGAGCTGTTACATCAGCTCCTTTATTATATACTTTAAATATATTCTATTAATTAAAGTTCTCACTTTATTATCTTGAAGAATATATTTCCTTTTCTGTATTTATAAATACTTCAGCAAGAACTCCATAAGTTTTAGCCCAAGCATCAATGATTTCATCAGTTGCAGCATCACCTAAAACTTCTTTTATAGCTGTTAATAAATGCTTACCTACGATTGGATAATGCTCTGGCTTAACATTTGAATTGCAATGTATATCTCCTATTTTCTTAACTACTGGCATTATAGCAGGTAGGTTGTCTATATTTTGTGCTGCAGCTAAAATTGACATAGCTAAAGCCTTTGGTTGTTCTCCAGAAGCTTGTTTATCCATATTAAATAAAGATTTTACTTCAGGATTTTCTTCAAACATATTCTTATAAAATGTTTTTGTTATTTCTACTCCATGAGTTTTTAAAGCTGGTACTGTACTTTTTATTATATCTATAGTTTTTTGATCTAACATATTCTTCCTCCGATTATTTTAATTATTTAATAATTATTATTACAAAATTAATTTTACAACTATATCAACAAAATTTCAATATATTTTATACAAAATATCAATTTTTTTTATCATTAATATTATTTATTTATACTTAATATAACTTTTAATATATAAATCAATTATAAAAATTTATTTATATGATGATATTTTGTGAATTTCTAAAACATAAAGGGGCTGTCGCACAATGTAAAATGAATAATGAAAAATGTAAAATTAAAGAAGAAACTCCCTTAGGAGTTTCTAAAATATATATCTTTTTAGTAATTCCTTTGGAATTACATCAATAATTCTACATTTTACATTCTACATTTTTAATTTAGGAGCTGTTGCGACAGCTCCTTCATTAATACATTATTTTTAACTTTTACATATTAAAATAAGTCTTTAAATAAATCTCCTAAGGATATCCCTTCATCGCTATCATTGTATTGTAAATATTCCTTAGTTTTTTCTTCAGCATCTTTTATAGTTAAAGAAATTTTCTTGTTTTCCTTATTAACATCTAGAACCTTAACCTTTACTTTTTGTCCTAGTTTTAAAACATCTGAAGGTTTTGCAATATTTTCTTCTGTTATTTCATTTATATGAACTAATCCTTCAACACCAGGGAATAATTCTACAAAGGCACCAAAATTTAATAAATTTACTACCTTACCTTCTAAGACATCACCTAATTTTAAGTTTTCTCCATTTTTAGTCCATGGATCTTCATTTATATCTTTTAATATTAAAGCGATTCTTTCGTTCTTTGCATCTACTTCTCCTACAAAAACTTCTACTTCATCCCCTACTTTAACAACATCTTCTGCTCTATTAACTCTTCCCCAGGATAAATCATTTAAATGAATTAATCCAGTTATTCCTCCAATATCAACTAATGCACCAGCTTTAATTATCTTTTTAACTATTCCTGTTCTCTTTTCACCAGACTTAATTGATTTCCATACTTCTTTTTTATTATTTTCAAATATTTCATCCTCAATTATTCTTCTTGATGCAACTATTTTTCTTGACTTAAAGTCTAATTCGATTATTTTAACTTCTAATTCTTTGCCAATTAAATCAGCTAAATTTATTCTTTCTCTTGAAGCTAAAGAAGCTGGTATAAATACTCTAATATTTCCATAATAAGCAACTAATCCACCTTTAACTTCCTCTTTTACATAAACCTTAATAACTTCTTCATTATCAAAGGCTCTTTTAATATCTTCTCTTTCAGTAATTTCTAAAGCCTTTATTCTTGATAATTGAACATATCCTTCTCCATCATTTGGTGATAAAACATAAACCTTTATTTTATCTCCAATATTTACAACTTCTCTAGGATCTTTATCAATATTAGTTAATTCATTTTTTTCTATAACTCCATCAAAGGCATAATTAATATTTACCATAACTTCTTTATCATTAACATCTATAACTTCACCATCTAATATGTCACCAGTTCTTATTCTTTTAACGTCAAAATCTTTTAATAAGTCACCCATAGTTCCTTCTAAGTTTTGATTTTCCATGTATTTCACTCCTTAATTTATCTTATATACTAATATAATTTTAATTTAATATAATATTGATTACAAGCATTTATGTTTATTAACTTTTTTTGTCAATATTATTTTTATATAGATTAACAGAGATTTTTTTTATGTTATAATTAATAAGAAAAGAACAAAAGAATCAAAAGTTATTTAATAACTTTTAAAGTGGTTATTAATCATAGAAAATAGCAGATATATTACGATATAACTAGCAATTATTACCTATCCAGCTATTTACCATATAATTTCATCTTTTTTGAACTTAATCTAATTTTGAAGAATTTATATTTTTTATATAAAATAAATTCATAATCTTTTCTTGGAGGTGAATCTTATTAAAAGAAACAACTACAAAAAAATAACTTTTAGTATATTTATGATTTTTATTTTTTTAACTTCTAGTTTTCTTATAGATACTATCCCTATTTTGGATAATATAACTCATGGGGAAATTACAGTATCTGCAAAATCTAAGGGATCTAGTGGTTTTAAAAGTTCTGGAGGATTTAAAAGCTCTAGTAGTTCTAAAAGCTCCTCTAGTAGTTTTAAGTCAAGTGGTGGAAAATCAAATGTAAAGAGTTCTACTAGTGGCTTCAAAAGTGGCTCTTTTAAGAGTAATAGTAATAGTTCTAGTTCTTCTAGTAGTTCTAAAAGTTCTTCAACTAGTAGCTCTAAGAGTTCTTCTAGTTCTTCAACTAGCAGTTCTAATAGTGAGAGTAAAACTAGCACTAATTCTGGCAATTTTAAAAGTGGCTCCTATAGCAATACTATAGATAAAGGTAAATCCGGAAGTTCAAAAGGATTTTCTTCTGGATCTTATAGCACTTCAGACAAAAATAAAACAACCCAAGATAAAGATAGTAATAAATCATCAAATTATGATAGCTCTAATAACCATGATAGTGGTGGTTTCTCATTAGGTGATATGCTATTTGGAATGTCTGCAATGAGAAATCTAGGTTATAGGTCTAGCGGACGTGGTACATCCTTTGGATCTTTATTTACAATGGCAGTTATATTCATAATTGTTGTATTGATACTAAGAATCTATTTAAAGAAAAGAAAATATTAATTAGGAGGATACTTATGGGTATTTTTACAAGAATGTCAAACATGTTAAAATCAAAGGTAAACGCAACTTTAGATGAAATGGAGAATCCAATAGAATTATTAGATCAAAAAGTTAGAGATATGGAAACACAATTAAATACTGCAAAATTAAATTCTGCTCAAATAATTGGTAATGCTCATGAAATAAAAAAGAAAATGGATGCTTGTGAAATTGAAGTTAAAGATTATGAAGAAAAAGTTAAATTAGCTTTATCTAAAAATAATGAAGAATTGGCTAAAAAAGCATTAGCTAGAAAAATAGAAGCAGAAAAGAAATTTCAAAGCTTAAAAACTAGTTATGAAACTGCAAGAGTTCAAGCTGATACTATTAAGAAAAACCTTGCTGCATTAGAAGCTGAAATAGATAAAACTAGAAGCTATAGAGATGAAGCTGCTGCTAGATTTAGTAATGCAGAAGCTAATAAAAAAGTTAACGAGGTTCTTGCAAATGTTCAAACTAAATCTAACTCTATAAAATTAGATAGTATAGAAAGAAAAATTCAAAAGCAAGAAGCTTTAGCTAATGGATTAGGTGAGCTTAGAAATGTTGATACTTTTGAAAGTGAATTTGAATCTTTGGATACTGTTGATTTAGATTTAGAACTTGAAAAGTATAAAAATAATAATTAGGTGATTGCATGTCTAGTACAATAGATTTCATTAATAAGGAAAGAAATACTATAGGAAAAGTTTATACTGACATTACTTATGCAATAAGTGAAGTTTCTCCTTTCCTTGATGTTAATACATTAAAGAAAAGAAAGTATTATTCAAAGCTTCCTGTATTAAAACAATATATAGATATGCTAAATGAAGCAGAGTACTGTGATAATAATAAGAAATTTAAACTCTTTAAAAGAGATGATAGCATAGATAAGTTAGAGGAATATAAAAGAAATAATTTTGAAGCATTTAATCAGTTTGAAGATTGTTCTAAATGCGCTTGCCTTAATTGTATTAAAGAATGTGATTTTAAAAATTGTAGTGGATGCAAAGTTAATTCTTATATAAAATCCTGTGATAAATCTAAATTAAATGTTCGTTTTCATAAAAACTATATTTTAGATTTAACTAATAATAATACTGGAAAATCAAATAGATATAAGGTGCTTGCAACTATAGAAAATTGTGCAAATGATACTCTCTATATAGCACTTGAAAACTTACTTGATAATAGTGATAAACTTCTTCTTTATTACTATCCTGGTATTTCAGGCGATGACTTTGGCGAAATAACAGATCCTGATGAGTTTAATTTAGTAGTTGAAACTTATGAACAAGCTTAGATGTGCTTCGCACATGTAAAATGAAAAATGTAAAATGTAGAATTTATGAAATAACTCAGGCAAGCTGAGTTATCAGAAAATTAGATAATGTGAAAATTCCTTACGAAATTTTAATTAAATAAACAAAAATTAAGAACCCATTTGCTTTTGGTTAATGGGTTCTTTTTTAATATATAAAATTACTCTTATTATCTAATCTAGTTATATTTCTTCTATTTTGCATTTATGTTCTTTATTCTTTGAATCGTAACATATAGCTACTGCTAGTATCTTTTTATTTTTATTAGCATCTCTAAATTTTTGTATATATTCTTTTTCTTTAATCTGATTTATAGCTATTTCTGGTTCTTCGTCTTTCTTTAATTCAACAATAAATGGAATATCATTTTTTCTTCTTGGATGAAAAGTAAAATCTGCATATCCTTTTCCTGTTTTTTCTTCGCGTTCAATTCTATAAGTATCTCTTGCTGAAAGATATGCAAGTGTTAAAACACATGAAAGACTATTTTCATCATTATATTGTAAAATTGGTATCTCTGAGTTATGAATATCATGTAATATAGCTTCTACCTTTTTTGTATCACCATTAATTGTTGACTTTAACATTGTTTTTGAGTTTTCTATTATCTCTGAAACATATCCAAATGACTCATCTTTCAAAGCTTTTTCGAATTCTTTCATTAGCTCTCTGTTAGGTATTTTCAAATATCCATCGTAATATGATAAAAATCCAAGTACTATCATAGCAGAATATATTTCTTCCTTATTTCTTGGTACTCCTTGACCTGCTCTAAATTCTTCATTAATAATTATATCTATTTCTTCTCCAGAAACCATTTCTATAACATCTTCTCTTATATCTAAAACATTATATTTTAGGTATTCTGCTACTTCATTCATTTCTCCAGTATTAGTCCAATAACTATCGCAATAATTATTTTGTAAAGCCTTAACTACTGACCTTGGATTGTATATCTTAATTTCGGTAGCTGTAAAATATCCATTATACCAACTTTCAAGTTCTTTAAAATTCATCTTTCCATTTTTATTGCAAATCTCTATAACTTCCTCTTCTGTAAATCCAAAATATTCACCAAATATTCTATCTTTTAAGAAAGTGTACTCATCAAACATATTAAGTGCTGACCCACTTGAATACTTTTTAATAGGCAAAACGCCTGTCATATAACACAGTGCTACATAAGGCTGATCCTTTAAAAGATTTCTTAAAAACTCTAAATAATCATTTTGATTTTCTTCAAATAAATTATTAGAAAAAATATAATCCCACTCATCTAAAATAAATATAAATTTTTCTTGTGTTGCAAATAACATATCACTTATTGTATAAAAGCTTTTAAATTCAATATGTGGATAAGTAGTTTTTATATCATCTTTTATAGTTTCTTGAATTAAACTTATATACTCATCATAACTTCCAATTTTATTAGGCAACTTATTCAAGCTTATACTTATAACATTATACTTATTTAAATATTCTTTATAGCTTTGAACTTTACTTATATTAAGATTATCAAAAATTTCTTTCGAATTTAATCCCTTTGAATAATAAGCACCTAACATATCTGCAACACTAGACTTTCCAAATCTTCTTGGCCTAGTTATACATATATATTTGTCTGATGTTTCTATAACTTCATTTAATCTATCTATAATTAAAGATTTATCTATAAAATATCTACTTCTATATAAATCTTTATAGTTTTCTAAAGGTTTATTCGTATTTAAATATATAGACATACTACGCCTCCTTTATTTATTATATCAATGCATCAAATTAAAATAATTATAACATACTTTATTTTTATTAATGAAATAATCTAAACTTGAAAAATATATATAAGCACCAA
This sequence comes from Clostridium sp. SGI.024, assembly GCF_050315195.1. Lineage (NCBI taxonomy): Bacteria > Bacillati > Bacillota > Clostridia > Eubacteriales > Clostridiaceae > Clostridium > Clostridium sp. SGI.024. The sequence continues at coordinate 30,592 of NZ_JBNPON010000028.1, forward strand.
CATACAAAATATTATTATATAACTGAAGAAATTAAAAATAATATACCACCTATAAAATAAATTCTTGAACTTACTTTACTGCTCATATTTATATCCCTCACCTTTAGCTCTACTATTTTCTAATAATATTAAAAAAGGAGGTTATTTCACATAACTTCCTTTTCTACTGCTAATATAAAAATTTATTTTTATGTTGTACTTTTTATATTTATTTAATTATAAAGAAGTATGCAAGAACTATAATTCCAAGGACAATTCTATACCATCCAAAGAATTTAAAGTCATGCTTCTTTATATATGACATTAAGAATTTAATTGCTATTACTGATACTACGAAGGCAACAACTAAACCTACAGTTAATAATATAAGCTCATTTCCTGTAAAGTTAAATCCAAACTTAAGTAGCTTTAATGCACTTGCACCAAACATAACTGGTATAGCAAGGAAAAATGTAAATTCAGCTGCTATGGTTCTAGATACACCAATTAATAATGCTCCTACTATAGTTGCACCAGAACGTGAAGTTCCTGGGAATACTGCTGCTATAAGCTGCCACATACCTATAATTATTGCAGCTGTATATGTTATATCAGCTAAACTTGTAATAGTTGGTTTTTTACCCTTATTATAATTTTCAACAACTATAAATAATATACCAAATATAATAAGCATTATGGCAACTGTAGTTGGATTATAGAATAATTCATTAAGCTGATCATCAAATAAAAGTCCTACTACTGCTGCTGGTAAACATGCAACTATTATTTTAAACCACATAGAGAAAGTATCTTTTTCTATATGCATTCCCTTTTTATCAAAGGTAAATGGAAAAATCTTTTTCCAATATAGAATAACAACTGCCATAATAGCACCAAGCTGAATAACTACTAAAAACATCTCCATAAATTCTTTTGATACGTTAAGTTTTAAAAACTCATCTACTAATATCATATGCCCTGTGCTACTTACAGGAAGCCATTCTGTAATTCCTTCTACAACTCCAAGTATTATGGCTTTAATAATTTCTAAAAACTCCATTTAATTCCCTCCAAATATAGTCTAGTTATCTCATTTTCATCTATTATACTATACCACTTTTTATAAAGCTTTTTAATTATTTTATTTAATCTTAATAATCTTTTTAAAAGTACTTATAGATAAACTTGCTATCTATAAATTTTTTAACTATATCATCAAACTTTTCTATTAGTTCTACTTCAAAAGCCCATTTTCTTAATGATAAAGCTAACTCCCTAGCTAAATCTAAATCATCTTCAATCAATAGTATTTTTTTCAAAGTCTTCACTGCTAACTTAGTATCTATCTTTTATATTAAAATATTACCATAGTTTTACCATTAAATATATTTTTAATAGTAATTGTGCTTATTATAATAAAACAAGTGTATATATTAAGAACTTTTTAACTTAATATATACACTTATATATGAATTTTTAATATAATAAGCTTAATTTTATGAATTAATTCTAATATTTGTTCAAACAGTAAGTTTTATAAATAAAGCAATCTTTTAAATATTACTTGTGATACAATTCTCCGTAACAATAGTAAGTGAGGTTTGTTTATATTCATCTACTAAATAAACCGTAATTTCTACATTAGTAATTGTGTGAATAAAAATCAATTATGGATACCTTTTTATCAATCAAATAGTTTCCAACTGCTCTTTCGATATCACCTCTTTTATAACCTTCAGGAAAATTTGATAAAGGAAATACCAACACAAAAGATGTATCCCATTTTTGATTTAATTGATGAACTAATATTCCTGATGAATTATATTTCCAATCTAAATACTTCTCTCTCTTATATTCGTTGTACTTCCATTCTTTTAAATTATACTCTGATTTATTTTCAGGTATATTAAAGTTTATATCATTACTCGTTGCTACAACACCTAGGTACCCTTTTGTTGTGAATTTCATCCAAATAATATCTTGTTCACATTTCAACTTCTTGTCTTCTTTAATTTCTTCATAATCAATTTGATGCAGATTTCTTCTTGGGGAATCTTCCTTATTCATTCCTATTGAAATTAGAAAATCATTTACATATTTTATGATTTTATTAACTTCTACAATCGGAAGAGAACCTTGTTCTTTAGCTTTTTCTAATCTAAAATTATTATAATGAACAGAACAACGATAATCACCTTTAACATTTAGTGGTGCTGTGCCTGGATATATTTTAAAAAATTGCTTCATATTTTCATCCACATTTATTCACTCCTCACATAAATTTCTAATTTATCTGATAAATATAAATATTTTTTACTTAATAAAATTTTACTATTTATATATAACAATCTCAATATTTTATATTTTTATTGCTACTCTTCCTATATATAGCAATATCTAAATTCAATGTATTTATTCCACCATTTCTTTACTTAGATAGTCAACTAAACTATCATTTATTTTCAATTTTATTGAATCAATCTCACTTAATTCATTTATGGTTATTTATAAAATTCCCACTTGTAATAAATTCTTCTGTTACTCTCTTGTTGAGATTTCAGTTAAAACCTTGTTAAACTTCTCTAAGATGCTTTTAATGAATTCATAGGGTAGTTCTCATTAACATCATTTAAAAGTGTTACTAGAAATTGTTCTTTTTCTTTTTGTAGACTTTTTTCTCTTTTATTTAACTCATCTTTTCTTTACCATATAGACTTATATAAATTTACCTTGCTTATGATACGGTTCATCGCACCGCAAATAAAAAAATCTAGATTGTCCCATATACAATATAATTAAGATAATTCCAAATTCAAGTTTCAATTATAACTTTATATAAAAAAATAAGATAACCCTAGTTTAATATTTCATACTTAACTAAGATTATCTTACTCAAAACATATATATTTATCTTATTTTATTAACGTCATAATAAATTAATTGTACCAATTATAAATCTTCTATCTTATAAACAGTATATCCTTCATAATAATAACTCGTATCAATTCCCTTCATATAAATTTCTCTATCATTAATTTTATCAGTTAATGCCTGTTTTAAAAGGTGCTTAATCTCTATATCTTTTATAGGACTACGTTCCATTGCAAGCAAATAATCATTCTTATCAACTTCACTCCAGTTAATTACTTTACCTAACTCTTTTTTCAACATTAAATCAAGCCAAATTCGTGCACTTCTTCCATTTCCTTCTCTAAAAGGGTGAGCAATATTCATTTCAACATACTTTTCAATTATTTCATCAAAACTTGATTGTGGCATTGACTCAATATATTCTAATGATGCTTTTAGGTACATAACAGGAGCAAACCTAAAATTCCCTTTTGCAATATTCACATCACGTAATATTCCTGCAAATTCATATATATCTTCAAATAAATATCTATTAATCTCAGCTAATGCATTATATTTTCCAGCTTCTAAGCTATCTAAATATCCACTTTCAAATAATTCAATAGCTTTTTTCTTACTTATTTTTTCTTCTATCCTAGCAAGTTCTACTGAATCTGTAATTTGCAATTTATTATTAAGCGCCATAATACCTCCTATATAATAGATCCATCCTTTTCTATTATAAATTACTTGCTTTTTTATTTTCTATTTTAACTTCTTATATTAATTATAGCACTAATAAAAATTTATTTAATAAAAACTTAATTTTAATTTACATTTACTTATACTATAAACACCTTTTACAAGTTTTAATATTCTTAAAAAATCAAATACTGATTCTTAATACCTATCCATCAAAACTTTCTTTTCTCAATTTTTTATTAAATCTTCCCTAATTCATCTATAAAAGCAGGTCTCTTTAGGTATTGCTGCTGTAGCACTTTAACAATTTTATATGCCTCAACATCCCCAAATAACTTTTTATATCTTTTTATTACATTACAAACCTTTTTATACTGTTTTCTATCAGTAGCCATTTCTGACATTTTTTCTATTAAGAATTTATACATTATATTAACATCGTCCTTATAATCTTTTATAAGCAACTCATCATAGGTTTCTATTCTTCTAACATCAGCCTTAGCGAATTGTAATAATTCCTCTAAATCATTTTCTTTTATTAACATTTCAGGATATATATCAAGTCTATCTAATTTTTTCTCTTTAAATTCTTTCTTAAGTTCTAAATAATAGTTATGCCAATCATTAATATGTATTTCTTTAAGTTCATTATAAAAACTCATATCTCCATTTAAAAATAGTTCTCTAGCCAGTTCTTTTTTCTTGTCAGCAATATTAAGATTCTTATATGCTATATATCTATATTGCTTCCACTTGAGTACTAGTCCTCTATACTCTTTATCATTAAGCTCCCCTTCTTCTGCTAATTTTATTACTCTCTCATATTCCTTATTTTCAATGCACTTACCTATAAGTAACTCTCTAAATGCTGAATAATTAATATTATTTTCTATAAATTCTTTCTCTTCTTCATCAGTACCATATCTACTAATTATCTGAAGTTTTATTTCTGATAGCTTTTCTTTATTATATCTTCCACTCCAATCATCTAAATAATTTTCTAACACACTATCCAACTTATTTTCAAACTTAACTCTTAACTTTTCATCATCACAAAAATAAATACAGTTACTAATTACAGATAATCTCAAATCTTCCCATCCATCGTAAATAGTCTTGTCTAATTCATTTAATAACTCACTAAAAATTTTTGTTTTTTCCTTCTTCGAAAATTCATTAACATTAATACAAGTTTCATTTATTAATAGTATAGCTTTATCTATTACATATCCAATATCTCCATTTGAATCATCCATATATTGAATAGCTAATAGCATTTTATTTATTACAGCTATTGATGTTTCTATAGCAACTAATGGCTTTCTGGCATCAAAATAATATCTTTCTGCACTACTCAGTAAGTCAAATACATCGTTTGCAAAGTAACCACATTCTCTCCAAGAAATAAACCTTCTGCCATTACCATATCTTTTAATAATATCTGATAAATACTTTTTATTCTTTTTTATTTCTTCATTTTCTTCTAATCTTACATATTTAAATAATATTTTTTCTTCTAGCCCTTCATACTCGTTAATTATATCTTTAAACATAAATATTAGCTCTTCTTTTGTTGAAGAATTTAATAACTCATCTATTTTGTCCTTTTTCATATAAACCTCCAATTTTTATATTATCAACATTAGTTAGTTTATAATTTATAATACATACTTTACTAAAAGAAATTATAACATAAGCAATAACACTTTTAATATCATTGGATCAATTAAAGTATTCTAAACACTTCTATTTATTTTGGTTCTCCACAGATACGCTTCATTTTTCATAATTCTAAATTATATATTTCTTATTTAAAATTTTCTTCAATATATTTGATATAATCTTTTTTACTAACTTCATTATAGTTATCCTTAAACCATTCATAAGATTCCTTTAGACCTTCAAACAAATCCTTTTCTTCCATCAATAACTCTGATTGTATAAAAATATATTTCATCAGATGTTTTTTTCTTTACTTACTAATTTCTTTCCAAAAATAAATGAAACAACTATAGGTATTTATAAACTAAGTAAAACAAATATCATTAATTCTTTTAAATAGTTGATAGAGTTAATAAAAAAATATATAATTGATTAAATTAATAAATCACAGTTTTTTACATATTGGGAGGATTCTAAATGAAACAACTAAAAAGCCCTCGCTTGATGCTTGTGGCATCAATGATAATATTCGGTACATTAGGGCCTTTTGTACGAAACATCTCCGTATCATCTGGAGAACTTGCTTTGTATCGTGCTATTTTAGCAGCTCTATTAATTGCTATATTTCTTATAATAACTAAACAAAAGATACCATTTAAAAATATAAAAAAAAAAAAAGAAGTTCCTTTATTGCTTGCATCAGGAGTGGCAATGGGTATTAACTGGATTCTTTTATTTCAGGCATATAAGTACACTACCGTTTCAGCTGCAACATTAAGCTATTATTTTGCTCCTGTTATCGTAACAATTGTTTGTCCTATTCTTTTCCATGAAAAATTAACTAAAAAACAAATTATTTGCTTTATCATGTCTACATTAGGGCTTGTAATGATTACTGGTATTGGTAATATAGGTGGTAGAAGTGACTTTATCGGAATTTTATTTGGATTAGGTGTAGTTATTATTTCAGTTACTATTTTGGGAGAAACAATGACACTTTGGCAGATAATAGGTGGAATTTTAATTTTAGGATTTACTCTTTGGAATGAAATTACACCAAAAGAATATTTTAGATAGACCATGGAACTTCTATTTTATCTTTAAATTCATTCAAATTTACTAATTAAATATTGGCTCAATATACTCCTTAATAAATTCTATTCTATCAGTAACTTTTGGTTTAAATAATGCTGTAATGGCTACAACAATATTTTTTGTTGCATTAACATAAATAATATTTCCACCATCTCCAATAGCTGCAAAGCCTTTATCACTATCATTATTAACCCACCATAAGTATCCATATGGAAGATTAAGTTTTTTAAAGCGACTATGTTCCTTAGTACTCTCTTCTATCCATTCTTTAGATACTATTTGTTTTCCATTATACATACCACCACTTAAGTATAATTGTCCTATTTTTGCCATATCTATAGTAGATAGAGTAAGTCCCCAACCTGCTGTATTTGTTCCTGCTTTATCAATTACCCATCCGCTAATATTTGTAGCTTCATTAAAAGCTAGTTGTTCTTCTTTACTATTGAATTTAATATTTCCTTCTATATTAATTCCAAGTGGTGAAAATAAATTATCTCTTGCAAAATCAAGTACTGATTGTCCAGTTACATTTTTAAGAATGCCTGATAAAATATCTGGTCCTATAAGTGGAGTATATTTAAACTTTCCTATCTTACCTATTCCCCCTAAGTAATCAAGACTAAACTTCACCATATCATCACTAGTAAAATATTTTATATATGGAGGAATTATATATTTATATGGAGCTGTCATTGTAATCAAATCTTTAAGAGTAATCTTCTGTATTGTTTTTTCTCTTTTTTTAACTTTATAATCTGGGAAATAATTTAATACTTTTTCATTAATACTTTTAATATATCCCTTATCTATTGCAATACCTATTAATATTGAAATAATACTTTTAGTTACTGAATACACATGTATTGTACTTTTACTATTGCATCCATTATAATAATTTTCATATTGTACTTCCCCATCTTTTAATACAACAATTCCTGTGATATTACTATACTCTTTATTTATTTTATCTTCTAATTTAATTACTTTTTCTTTATTCATATAATCATTCCTTTACTATATGATTTTTTAATTATTAATCTAAAATTAATAACATTATCCTTTAAGCTAAATCCTATCTTATCTTTTTTACAGGATAATAAATTTCTGTTATAAGATCATTTTCACTTTCAACCATAGCTGGATCATTTACATATACTTCAAAGAGAGCATCTTTAGATACATATCCTTCTTTCTCTGCATATTCAATTTGTTTAACATATACAGATGATAAATCAGAATAAGCTCCTTTTAAAACTGTTTTTAAACACAATCCAGGATTAAAATCTCTAGTACCTTTAATACATTCTTTTATAGGAATAGCAAATTCAGTATCTAAACCAAATGGACTATATTCTGAACTATGAAAAAGTGCCATAGGAGGATTAGTTATAGTTAATTTATCTTCATTAATCTTTTTAAATAGCTTATTAAAACAACTACCATATTCATATGCAAATTCATGTTTTTGAACCATTTTTCTAATATACAAAAGATTCATAGGTTCTACTTCTACAATCTTAACATCAAGATTTTCCATGTATGACATAATTGATTTACCTTGTTTTAAGTTTGATATATCATTACTTAACTCTTCTGAAATTAAATTTAATTCTTTTACTTGTTTATCAATTTCTTTTTTCTTTTCTATAAGTGATAAATAAAGTTTTTCATCTTGTAATTCTTCTGATTGTATAATAGTTTTTATTTGCTCTAAAGAAAAATTATATGATTTTAGACGCTTTATAAATAGTATAGTTTGTAATTGTTCAATGGAATAATATCTATAACCATTTTCATTATTAATTTCATTAGGTAGAATTAATCCAATTTCAGCATAATATCTAAGTGTTTTTGTAGATACATTGCATATCTTCGAAAATTCACCAATAGATAACATATAATCCCCTCCTTTCAATCTCTATATCTTTATCCTACATCTTTCCCTAAGGGTAAAGTCAATATGTTAATTTATATTAATCATATTACTAAATAAATAAAACAGTTATTATATATTTAGTAAATTAACTAAAAGCTAAAAAATTTAAAGAATATTAAAAGTTTAAAACTAAAGCTCCGATAAATTTAATCTATCGGAGCTTTTAATAATATATATTATATATACGTATTATATTACATTAACTGTTAATGAAAATTTAGTCTTTCTATCCCTATATAATCATATGAAATCACAACTTCTCTTTTATATCCTAAGCTGTAAAAAATAATATAAGATAAAACAATACAATAGCACCTGCAATAATTTTCAATGCTAATAAAAGTTTTTTCATAAAAGTCCTCCTGATTATTTATC
>NZ_JBNPON010000029.1:0-38866 GCF_050315195.1 Clostridium sp. SGI.024
ATGAATAAGGAGCTGTTTCTACAGCTCCTTATTATTTACAATTCTTATTTATAAACTTCTCAAGTCTATTTAATGCCTCTTCTAGTTCATCATGAGAATAGCAATATGAAATTCTTATAAAACCTTCTCCTCCTAATCCAAAGGCAGCTCCAGGGACACAAGCAATTTTTTCTTCATATAATAACTTTTCACAAAACAATTCTGAGTTCAAATTATACTTCTTAATAGAAGGAAATATATAAAAAGCTCCCTTTGGTGATATAAATTCCATATTCATTTTTCTAAGTCTATCTTCTACATATGTCTTTCTAACTAAAAACTCATTTTTCATATAATCTACATTGTGCAATCCATGTTTAAGCCCTTCTAAAACTCCATATTGTCCTATGGAATTAGTACAAGACACATTATATTGATGTACTTTTCCAATTTCCTGCAGTTTTTCTTTTTTAGTAGCTATAAATCCTACTCTAATTCCTGTAATTGAAAACATTTTAGAAAAACCACCAATATATATTATATTATCTATAATATCTTTACTCATAGCTACACTATAGTATTTCTCATAACAAAGTGCTTCATATAATTCATCACTTATTATTGTTAAATCATTTTCCTTTATCAATTTTATCAAATTATCATATTCATCCTTACTTAATATTGCGCCTGTTGGATTAGATGGATATGATAGTAACATATATTTAATCTTCTCTTCTTTTATTAACCTTTCTAAAACATGAAAATTTAAAGAAAAGTCATCATTCAATTTATAATTAACAACTTTTCCACCTATTATTTTAACTATATTTTCATAGGCAGGATATGCTGGTGTAGGAATCAACACCTTATCACCCTTATTTATTATAGATACTAAAGAAGAAAATAAAGCTTCACTTCCACCTACAGTAACACATATTTCATCATATTCATAATTAATCCCCTTAGATTTTAAGTACTTTGAAATCTCTTTTCTTAATTCTAATAATCCAAAATTATCTGTATATACAGTTTTATCTTCTTCTATTGCCTTTAACATTCCATACTTAATTTCTTTAGGTGTCTTAAAGTCTGGCTGGCCTAAAGTTAATGAAATTGCCCCATCAACCTCTTTAACTTTATTAAAAAATCTTCTTATACCAGACATTTTTATTTCATTTAAATTTTCATTCATTTTATAGCCCCCTATTGTTTAAAATTCAATTCCTTCTCTTGCTGGAACTCCTTCTTCAAAATAATGCTTTATGCACTTCATTTCTGTAACTAAATTACTTTTATCAAGTATTTCTTTAGGAACATTTCTTCCTGTTAATATAATTTCCATGGAATTTGGTTTATTATCTAATATATATGTAACTTCTTCAACAGTAAGAAAATTATTTGACAACACAGCCATAATTTCATCAATAATCAATACATCACATTTATTCCCTTTAATAACTTCAAGTATAAAATTATATCCATCTCTAATTTCCAATTTTAGTTCTTCTAACTCTTCTTTTGTCAAGTTCCATGTAAAATCTTTTGGCTTTTCAAATCTAAATATTTTAAAATTATCTCCAAGTTCATCTACAGTATTAAGTTCACCTGTTTTTCCTCCTTTTAAGAATTGCAACATATAAACTTTTAATCCATTACCATAAGCTCTAATCCCCTGTCCTATGGCAGCTGTAGTCTTTCCTTTTCCTTCTCCTGTATAAACTTGAATTAATCCTTTTTCTAATTTCAATATTATCAACTCCTTTTTATAGATTTTACATTAAGTACAATTTACTTGCAAATAATATTATTATTTCAAGTATATATATTCATACCACTTGCTATCTTAGTAATATATTGATATAATTTTTTCAACTTATTATTAATTTGGGGAGGATTTATTTATGAACTATAACGATTTAACTGATCCTTATGAAATTGCAAAATTTATAAGAGATTCAGTAAAAACTACACCTGTAAAAGCCTATGTAAATGGTGACTTAAGCAAGGCTGATTTGAAAAATATTGAATGGTATGGAAATAACAACTTTTATGTTTTATTTGGAGAGTCAGATGTACTTTTAGAATTTTTTGAAAAGAATCAATCTTCTATAAATCATTTCAGAATAGAAAATGATAGAAGAAATTCTGCTATACCTATGTTAGACCTTAGAAATATTAATGCTAGAATTGAACCAGGAGCTATTATAAGAGATAGAGTCAAAATAGAAAAAAATGCAGTTATTATGATGGGGGCAGTTATTAATATAGGCGCTGAAATAGGTGAAGGTACTATGGTAGATATGAATGCCGTACTTGGTGCTAGAGCAAAAGTAGGAAAAAGATCTCATATCGGGGCTGGTGCTGTAGTAGCTGGTGTGTTAGAACCACCAAGTAAGTCACCATGTGAAATAGGAGATGATGTTTTAATAGGTGCAAATGCTGTAATTTTAGAAGGCGTTAAAGTTGGCAATGGTTCAGTAATTGCTGCTGGTTCTATTGTAACAAAGGATGTACCTTCTGGTGTTGTAGTTGCTGGTAGTCCAGCTAAAATTATCAAATCAGTAGATGATCATACAAAGGATAAAACACAAATTTTAGATGATTTAAGAAAATAAATACATATTAAATAAGGAGCTGTACACTAATTTTAGTGCTACAGCCCCTTAATTTTTACATTACTTCTTGTTCATTACCTTCAATAATAGGATTTGCATCGTCTTCTTGAACTCTTTCCATTTTTGAAACTGATACTTCATAAGCAATTTTCTTTATTACATCTGTATCGCTAACCTTTTTTTGATATTCTCTACTTTGTAATCTACCCCAAACCCTAATATTATCACCTACTTCTAAGCTTTGACAAAATCTAGAGTTTCTTCCCCATGCTATAGTAGGAATATAATCCGATTTATTATAAGCTCTATTTACAGCTAATAATACATCAGCAATTTCTCTTCCAAATGGAGTCGTTCTATAAACTGGTTCTTTACATATATATCCATCTAAGAAAATTTCATTAGGATTTTTACTTTTTTCAATACATGGCTCTATGTTTCTAGCAAAAACTGTTAGTATTAATTTATTAGAACCATCTACAAATTTATTATAAGACCTTAATTGACCATCAACTATTATCTCTTTACCAATTGATAAATCCATATTTGCTATTAATCTCTCAGAAACCGTTATATTTAAAATATCAACTGAGTCACTAAGCCTCATAACTTCCATAGAAAATGTATAAAACCCTTCCCCATACATTTCATGACTAAATTCTAATTCTGATATTACCTTTCCCTCTAAATAAATCTTGTTATTTAACATCAAGTTGTCCATCACTAACCCCTCTCTCCCTTAGTAATAATTTTTATTCCTTTGCTTTTTTAATTATAATGGATACATTTCCATTATAATACATTATATCATCATTTTTCAATATTTTTTAATTATTTTTTATTTGTTCTCCTTTTTCATTTATAAAATAATCGTTATCGTAAATGATTTCACCTACTTTAGCAAATTTATAATCTTCTTTTTGTAATTCACCTATTATCTTATCTAAATTTCCAGGAGTATACTTTGCATTATTATGAAACAATAATATTGATCCAGGAATAACCTTCTTCATAACCCTATTATACTCTTCTTCTGCACCAGTTTGCTTCCAGTCTACAGAATCTACATCCCATTGAATACCAACCATTCCTTGACTATATATAAATTCACAAGCTTTTTTACTATAGTCCCCACTTGGAAATCTAAATAGTTTCACTTCTTCTCCAATAGTATCCTTAATAATTTTATTAGTTTTCTCAAGTTCTTCCTTCATCCTTCCTTCAGTAATTTTACTAAACATAGGATGTATATAACTATGGTTTCCTATTTCATGGCCTCCCTCCTTTATTTTTATAAGTTTCTCTCTATTTTCATCACTATAATTAACCCAACCTCCCATTATAAAAAAGGTTGCCTTTACATTATATTTATCTAGTACCTCTAATATGTTATATAGCTCATCATTTTCAGCCCAATTTATATCAAAAGTAATAGCTATGATTTTCTCCTCCGTTTTAACCCTATATATAGGCTTATCATTATTAATTTCAGCTAGGCTAAGCTTTGTTTTTTCAGTAAAGAATGTAGATATTAATATTGTTGACAATAATAATATTAAGCTTAATGCAACTCTATACCTTCTACGCATAAAATCTCCTAATAATTGATTTATTAATTTATATTCTCATTTTTTATATTAATGACAATAATATGTAGTTATGAAATTTTAAAATATTATGTTATAATAAATCTATACTTTCTAAATGGAGGTTTAATATGTACGAAAACTCAGCTGAATTAGCAGAAAATAAATTATTAGTTTTATATGTAACTGATTCATTGAAACATCCTATTACAAATACTCAATTAACTGAAATTATCTTAGAAAATAATTTTATAAATTACTTTACTCTACAGCAGTATATTAGTGAACTAATAGCTTCTGATTTTCTAAGATATGAAACAGTTAATGAAAAAAAACTTATCCGTATTACTGAAAAAGGTACAAATACCCTTTCATTTTTTTCTGATAGGATTTCTCCAATAAAAAAGAAGATAATCGATGATTACCTTCTTTCAATAGTAGATTCTATAAAAAAAGAATTAACTATTCATAGCGATTATACACTTGGTAAAGATGATTCTTTCATTGTAGATCTGCAAGCTTTAGAAAATGATAATTTATTAATATCACTAAAAGTTTCTGTACCTACTAAAAAACAAGCTGTATCTCTATGCAATAGGTGGAAGGATAACCCTTCTGATATATATAATAAAATCATGAACTCTTTATTTAATGATTCAAACTAATATAAGGTCATAGCATTAGGTTCCTTTCCTACTGTTATGGCTTTTGTATTATTATTACGTAAATCTAGGCATATAATTCTTCCATTTAAATAATCTCCAATATATAATATATCACCATACTTAACTAAGGACTTAGGCATTCCACCTACTATTATTTCATTTATTTTAATTAACTTAATCTTATCCAAAAGTGTTATACTCCCATCCATCAAATTACATATATATAATATATTTTCCTCTTCAATAATATCTATGGGTACCTTACCTACTTCTATTTTCCTTAATGATTTTAATGTTATTAAATCAAAAACTTCTATATATCCATTATTTTCATCACCCATATAGCTTTCACAAACATATAATAATTTACCATCCTTTGAAACTCTAACCTTAGTAGGATATTCCAGAGTAATTAACTCTCCTATTATATTGTTAGATATTATATCAATTACAGATATATTATTACTTTGAAAATTTGTGATAAAAATTAGCCCTAATTCTTTGCTTAACTCAATATTATAGGGCCAGTTATTAGTTTTTATTTCTAATATTATTTTTTTTTCATCTATATCATACACTACAACAGAATTAGATTCAGAGCATATAATATATAAATTATTCTCATATCCTATTAAATCATTTGGATGTCCACCAATATAAATAAAGTCTATTTCCTTTAATGTATCTATATTTAGTATAGAAATAGAATTGTTATAACTATTAGCTAAATAGGCTATATTATTATTTATATAAATCCCATTTGGTCCAAATGGCCTTTCCCCTATAGTTAGTAATATCTCTTCATAATTTATATCAAGATCAAGCGATTTTAATAATGATATTTTACTAATATAATCACTACCAGTATTACATACAATCAAAGAGTCCATCCTATCCCACCTTTTATTCCTGTTATTATACTATATACATTTATATTATATGTTTAAGGCTTTTTTTTCGGACCATGATTTTATGTTTTTACTTAAAATTCAACAAATTACTTTATTTTTACTAGATATGATTATATAATAATGTTGCAATAAATTTTGGAGGTATAATATATGTTTGTTTATAAGACAAAAGGTGTTTGTTCAACTGAAATTCATTTAGATATTGAAAATGATACAATAAAGAATGTTGAATTTATCAGAGGTTGCCAAGGTAATTTACTTGGAATATCAGCACTAGTATCTGGAATGAATATTGACGATGCAATAAATAAATTAAAAGGCATTGATTGCCGTAATAAAGGTACTTCTTGTCCTGATCAATTATCAAAAGCACTAGAAGAATATAAAGTAACTGCATAGAGAGCTGTTTATAACAGCTCTAACTTAATAATATATTTATTTCATGAACTACATAGGAAGTTTTTCTTTTTATTTTTAAAACTATAATTAAAATATAAAATACCTACATATCTATAATTTAGAATAAAAAAAGTAAGTATCCTTAATTTAGAATACTTACGCTAAAAAATATTTGTTATAATAAATAGCAACAGCCGCAAATTAAATATAATATATAAGGGTATCTTTTGATTTTTTATAATTATCCACCAAATCTTCTAAGGTTATAGAATTAAAATAATCTTTAATTATTGAGTTTATATCTATCCATAAATTTTTATTTATAAAATCTTCTAACTCATTTTCTTCCTTAACATTTATATCTATAAAAATATTATCTCCTTCTAAAATCTTTAAGATTTCTAAAATAGTTAATTCTTTTATTTCCTTACCTAAACTATATCCCCCTTGAGCACCTTTTCTACCTACTATAATGCCAGCCTTTCTTAATAATGAAAAAATTTGTTCTAGGTATCTTTCAGAAATATTTTGTCTTTCTGATATAGCTTTTATAGTAACATTTTCAGAATCCATATTAATAGCAAGGTCAATTAGAGCCCTTAATCCATATCTTCCCTTAGTTGAAATCTTCACTTAATCACCCTTTTCTATTTATTCTATATTTTTATAATAAAAGTCATCACTAAAAATAGCAATGACTTAATAATAAATTATTTATATAGATCAGTAGATAAATATCTTTCTCCTGTATCAGGTAAAATTACTACTATATTTTTATCTTTATTTTCTTCTCTATTTGCTAACTCTGTAGCTGCAACTATTGCTGCACCTGAAGATATCCCTACTAATAAACCTTCTGTTCTTGCTAAATCCTTTGATGCTTTAAATGCATCTTCATTTTCAACTTTTATAATTTCATCAATTATTGAAACATTTAAATTCTTTGGTATAAATCCAGCTCCTATCCCTTGAAGTTTATGCGGTCCTGGATTTCCTCCTGAAACAACTGGAGAATTAGCTGGTTCTACAGCAACAATTTTAACTTCAGATTTTCTAGCTTTTAAAACTTCTCCTATACCTGTTAAAGTACCACCTGTTCCAACTCCTGCAACTATTATATCTACTTGTCCATCTGTATCATTCCAAATTTCTTCTGCAGTTGTTACTTTGTGAATTTGTGGATTTGCTGGATTTTCAAATTGTTGTAGAATTATTGAATTTTCAATTGATGCTTTAAGTTCATTAGCTTTTGCTATGGCACCCTTCATTCCTTCTGCTCCTGGAGTTAATACTAATTCTGCTCCTAAAGCTTTTAATAAATTTCTTCTTTCTAGACTCATAGTTTCTGGCATTGTTAATATTAATCTATATCCTTTTGCAGCTGCAATATAAGCTAAAGCTATACCTGTATTTCCACTAGTTGGTTCAATAATAACAGAATCTTTATTTAATAATCCTTCTTTTTCTGCAGCTTCTATCATTCCAAATCCTACTCTGTCTTTTACGCTACCACCTGGATTAAAGTATTCTAATTTTGCAATAATAGTCCCTAAAGTCCCCTTTTCTTCATTGTAATTTGATAGTTCAAGTAATGGTGTATTTCCTATTAATTGTACTAAACTTTTTGCTATTTTCATATTTACCTCTCCTTTTCCTACTATTCCGATATGTTTATTCTTTTAATAATATATTACTCCTATTTATACAATTTGTGAATACCTTTTTATATATTTTTATAAAAAATAAGATAAATATCATATTTCTTGCTCCTAAATAAGCTTTAAGTCTCATTCATATGATATTTATCTTATATATTTTAAATATATTAATTCCTTATTTAATTAAAAATATAATAACTATATTATGTTTTTAATAATTTTTTTATAAATTTTATTTTTCTTTTACTGCTTTTAAAAACATTTTAAAGAAGTTAAATAATACATATCCTATTATAGCAGTAGTTACATATATTTGAATTCCTGAAATTTGTTTTATAGCATTTCCAATAGTTTCATAACCAGAATTAATTAAAAATCCTGACATTTTAACTGAAGCCACAATCCCAATAGCCATAGGGAATGTTAGTCCAGCAAAAGCTGGAGTAAATTCAAATGAGAAAAATCCTGGTAGCTTGTACAATACAAATAGCAAAGTAACAAAAACTGCTAAGTATAATAAAGAAATTACTATTTTATTAGGATTTTCTACAACATTTAAATATGAAACCACACAAAGGCTAGATGGTGCTAATAGTATTGCTTGCGTATGATAAAAAGCATCTTTTAATGGATGTTTTATTAATCTTACTACCATAAATGGCATTATAATTACTAAAGCTAAAATTCCATAGTATAATACTATTTTGCTAATAAGAGGCTCATTCATAGCAGAACCAACTACTACAGAAACCATTATTCCATTAAATGTTACAAACCAACTAGGTACAAAAGTATCTTTGTTAAAACCTTTGATTACATTTCTATATATAAAAATCAATAAGTGTATTGTATGTAATATTAAGCCTATAGACCATAATGATTTTCCTAATACATTGTTATAATCAAAATAATATGATCCTAAAATCATTGTAATCATTGTAAAACCTGCATATAAACTAGCTGGAACAGTATTTGAATATTCCTTTTTGCAAGTGTTGGTAAATACTGTAATTTTAACTAAATACGCTATTAAAATTATAGTAGCTAACCACATAGTTAAATGTCTTACCCAAGTATAACCTAAAGTAGAATAAACATTTGATAAGGTTGCAGCCCCAACCATTGTAGGTAATAATGGTACAGGAATATTTTCGATTTTTTTTAGTAAATTATTTTTCATTTCTACCTCCTAAATTAATTTAAGAATACTAAATTAACTTTTCGTCCGTTACTATGTTAATTATTTCACTTGATTGTTTATAATTAAACAATCTTTCTCTTTAATTATACTTTATACCAATTATATTTCTGTGATTATTATCACAGTTTTAGTTTTTTATAGTAAAAATTTTAAATAATTATTTCTTTTAAAAGAAATAACCCCAAAGAAAGTTAAATACTTACTTTAAGGTTATTCCAACAATTATATCTTATATATGTAAAATTTATTTTAAAATATAATATTAACTTCTTTTATAGCTTCTAACTAACATACGAAGAAAATTATATAAAACAAAAGCTATTATTGTAGTAGTAATATAAATTTGAATACCACTTATTTCTTTTGCTATATAAGATAATGATTTATATCCTATACTTTCAAAAAATGAAGATGCTTTTATAGAAGCAACTATTCCTATAGCCATAGGGAAAGTTAATCCTGCGAATCCAGGAGTAAAAGTATATGAAAAAAACTTAGGTAGCATAAATATTATAAATGCTAAAGTTAATAAAATAATAATATAAAAAATAAATATTAAAATTTTACTAGGATTACTTATAAAATTTAAATAACTTACTAAACAAAGGCTTGAAGGAGCAAGTAAAATTGCTTGCGTATGGAATAAGGCTTCTTTTATTGGCTCACGCCTTAGCCTTATAATCATAAATGGTAGTATTAATATAAAAATTATTATTCCATAATAAACAACAATCTTGCTTATAAAAGGCTCATTCATAGGTTTCCCAACTACTGTTGAAACCATAATACCGTTATAAGTTACAAACCAACTAGGTACAAAAGTTTCTTTATTAACACCTAAAGAAACATTTCTATATGTGAACACTATTATATGTAGTGTATGTAAAACTAAACCTATAGTCCATAAACTCTTTCCTAATAGATAACTATAATTTACATAATAGGATCCTAAAAGCATCAATATCATTGTAAATGCTGCATAAAGACTAGCAGGAACAGTATTACTATATTCACTTTTACAAGTATCAAAATACATTATTATCTTTAGTAGATATGCAATTAATATAATAGTAGCACTCCACATAGTTATATGTCTTATCCAATTATATCCTAAAGTTTGATATACATTTGATAATGTTGCAGCTCCCACCATAGTTGGTAAAATTGGTAATGGCATATTCTTTAGTTTTTTAATTATGCTTTGTGATTCCAATAAGTTCACCTACTTTAATATACAAATTCTAGATTTTCTGTTTCGTTAAAGAAATCAGAATAATCAATATCAAATAGAGGCTTTTTAACTTTATTAACATTTATTTTTTCTTTTATTAATTGAGTTAATACACCTACATAAGATAAATCTCCCTGGATTATAGCACCGTAAATTGCACCATCCTTATATATTATTTTTTTATAATCCTTTCCATCTATATCTACAACTTCTTCATAAGTATCATCTGGCTTAGTAACTAATCCTAAAGACATAGTAGCTAATCCACAAAAATTCATTGTATTCTTACTTCCAAAAAAGTCCTCCATATATGTTTCTTTTCCTACCATATTATTTGCAGCAATTATACCTTCTTTTACAGCTGTAGGCCATATTGGATTTCTACCAGTTATATCTCCAGCTCCATATATATCTTTAACATTGGTTTCACCCTTTTCATTGATTATTAATCCAAACTTATCACATTCAATTCCAGTATCCTTTAAAAATCCTATATTTGATCTTACTCCTGCACAAGCAATAATTAAATCACAAGGAACTTCTTCACCTGTATTTAGTAATATAGAAATTGGATTGTTATTATTATCCACTATTACTTTTTCTGCCTTTACTCCAAATTTTAAATTAACGCCTTCTTTTTTTAATCTTTCTTCATACTTACTAGCTGCATACTTATCTAACTGTAATGGAAGTAATCTATCTCCCATTTCTATTAACGTTAAATTCACATCATAATCTAATAATCCTGCTAATGCATCTACTCCTACAAGACCAGCTCCTAATATAGCTATATTTTTTACTTTGGTTGCTATTTCTTTAATTTTAATAGCATCATCTAAATTTCTTAAACCAATAACATTATTAGCTGTTCTTAGATTTTCAATTGGTGGTAAGAATGATGATGCACCTGCAGCTAATAGCAACTTATCGTATTCTATACTCTTTCCATTGTCTAAATTTATTTTTTTCTCCTTAATTTCTATTCCAACTACTTCTACACCCTTAATCCATTCTATATCATACATATCAAAAAAATTATCAGGTGTAAAATCTAAGGCTTCTATTTCTCTTCTTCCATCTAAAAAATGATGAAGTATACAGCGAGAATATACATATTCATCTTTGGATACCAATATTATTTCACACTCTTTATTAAATTGTCTTAAAGTTCGTGCTGCATTTATTCCTGATGCTGATGCACCCACTATTACAAATTTCATTATTCTTTAACCTCCTCTAATGTTAATGCATCCATAGGGCATTTATCTACACATTGAGGATATTTACTTTCTGTAGATAAACACATATCACACTTCATAACTTCCCTGTTAGTTTGATAATCCATTTTTAATACTCCATATGGACATGCCATAATACACATATAACAAGTAGCACATCTACTTTTATCATAAATTACATATCCAGTTTCATCATCTCTTCTCATTGCTCCAGTTGGACAGGCATATACACATTCTGGTCTAGTACAGTGTCTACAATAAATCGGTGCATATCTACCTTCACTGTTAATTACTATTCTACCTCTTGTATCTCTACAACCATGAGAAACTTTACAAGCCGTAGTACAAGTTAAACACCCAATACACTTCTTTCTATCAATCTTAATTCTCTTCATAGTTATCACCTTTTATCTTTTCTAACTTTACTGGTCCATACTTATAATTAGGTTCCTTTGAATAAGTATCAAATACTGAGCTTAATACCGAATTGGCCTCTATATAGTGCATCGGCGCATAAAGTTCTCCTTTTTTCACACTTCTATTTAGTTTAACTAGAAAAGTATTTGTTACTCCATTTGGTGCACTTATTTTCACTTTATCATTTTCCTTAATACCTAATTCCTTTGCCCAATCTGTATTTAAATTCATATATCCCTCTTTAACTATTATAGCTTCTACATCTGGTATTTCTCTCGTTCTAGTTTGTGTATGCCATTGGCCAACAGTCCCTCTTCCAGTATTTAAAATATAAGGATATTCTTCAGATTTATCAAATGGTGGATTTAATATTTCTTCATATATAAACTTAGCTTTCTTACTAGGTGTATAGAATTTATTATTCTCAAATAGTCTTCTTTCTTCTTCTAAATCTTCTTCTCCCTCTTTATATGGCCATTGAATTCCTTTAGATCCATTTAAATCCTCATAATCCACTCCAGTAATATCACAAGGCATTCCTTTTGTACATTTTTTTAAAGTTTCAAAGGCATCCTTAGGAGTTCTCCATTTATCTATTAAACTCCCCATTCCTAAAGCTTCACCTATTCCAAGCATAATATCATAATCAGTTAATTCATTTTCCTTTTTTTCTAAGACAGGTTGCACTTTAGATAATCTTCTTTCTGTGTTAATAATAAGTCCTTCTTTTTTCAATCCATTAGTTGATGGAAGAATTAAGTGTGCATATCTGCAAGTTTCAGTATCTGAATATATATCTTGAATTGCTAAAAACTCTAATTTTTCTGCAGCTTTTTTAAACTCTAAATCATTTATCCAAGAAACTAAAGGATTAGTTGCTATAATCCATAAAGCTTTAATTTCTCCATTGTTTATACCATCAACTATTTCGTTATAAGGTTTCGTTGGCTTATTAGGTAACATTTCTTCATCTATTTCTAAAATTTCAGCTATTTCTTTTCTTCTTTTTTCATCACTATATTCTCCACCACCATAAAAGCCTGTTGTATTACTAAAAAGTCGTGAGCCCATAGCATTACATTGACCTGTTATAGAATTGGGACCAGTTCCAGGTTTCCCTATATTACCTGTCATCAGTGCTAAATTAATAATAGCTTGAGCAGTTCTAACAGCTTGAAATCCTTGATTTACACCCATAGTCCACCAAAAAGAAACTCTTTTGCCCATATGAATTATTTCTGCTAATTCTAAAACTCTTCCTTTAGATATTCCTGTATATTCTTCAACATCATTAATATCATATTTTTTCACATGATTTTTAAAACCTTCGAAGTCCTCAGTATAATTTGTTATATATTCTTCATCTATCCAACCTTTTTCTATTAATACATTTGCTAAAGTATAAAATAATCTTATATCTGATTTAGGCTTTATATCTATCCATATATCTGCTCTTGAAGCAGTTTCACTTTTTCTTGGATCAATTACTATTACCTTCTTATCTTTAATTTTATTTTTAATAACTCTACTCCATAAAATAGGATGAGCTACTACTGGATTACTTCCTACAAATATTATTACATCTGATTGTTCTAAATCATTTAAAGTGTAGGGAGGTGCATCAAATCCAAAACTTTGTTTATAAGCTACTACAGAAGTAGCCATACAAAGACGAGTATTTCCGTCTCCATTTCCGCCTAAAAAAGTTCTTCCTATATGTCCTGCTAATGCCATTTCTTCAGTGCAAAGTTGTCCAGTGCTTAAAAATGCAAAGCTTTCTTTACCATATTCTTTTTGAATTTTTTTTACCTTCTCAGCAAAAATTTTAAAAGCCTTTTCCCAAGATATATGTTCAAATTCTCCATTTTCTTTTCTTAATAGTGGTAAAACAGGATTTTCATATAAGGTATTTTGTTTATCTAAATTTAAACCTTTAACACAACAAAAGCCTCTATTTATTGGATAATCTTCAGCTGGCTTAACTCTTTCTATAAATCCTTTATCATCTACATGAAAATCAAAATTACAAGCTATTGAGCAATAATTACAAGTGGATCTTACAACCTTCATAATATTTCTCCTTTATTTCATATTCTTATCATAATTAGTATTACAAGGATTAACTTATGGTATTCATATATTTAAAATAAAAAAAGGATATTAATATTATATTTTTTGCCATACAAGTAGCATTTATATAATATTTATATCCCTATATTCTCAAGATACTATTCTATATTTCTTTATTAATCTTTACAATGTAAATGTTCTTTTTTCATTTTCTATAAGCTTACACTTATCTCCAACTTTTACTTTTCCACCTT
Organism: Clostridium sp. SGI.024; assembly: GCF_050315195.1. NCBI lineage: Bacteria > Bacillati > Bacillota > Clostridia > Eubacteriales > Clostridiaceae > Clostridium > Clostridium sp. SGI.024. Next base: position 14,225 of record NZ_JBNPON010000029.1, read on the forward strand.
TTAAAACCTTTGTAAAAATACCATTCTTAGGCATTATACATTCTCCAACTTGATAATATATTGCACATTTATCATGACATTCCTTACCAATTTGAGTTACTTCTAACAATACTTCACCCACTTCTAATTTTTGTCCTATAGGCAGTTTATTTAATTCAAAGCCTTCAACTACTAAATTTTCACCAAAGGCTCCAAAGTCAACATCTCCACCTTTTTTTCTAAACTCATCTATTTTTTCAAAGGCTAATAAGCTAACTTGTCTATGCCATTTTCCTGCATGTGCATCACCTTCTATTCCAAAGTCCTCAATAAAATTAGCTTCTTTAACTTCTTCTTTTAAAGTCCCCTTATATTTACTTGTACATATAGCTAAAACCTTACACATATAATTATCCTCCGATTTTATTCATAAACTTTAATTCTTTATCTGCACTTTTCTTCATAAATAAATGTTTTTCTGGCTTATTAAAAATATTTTCTTCAATTGCATTTATTATTTCTTCTTCTGAAGCTCCATTTCTAAGTAATTTTTTTAAATCAATACCATAATTATAATGAAGGCATTGTTTTAAAAATCCCTCAGATGTAAGCCTTATTCTATTACATTCCTCACAAAAACAATTGCTAATTGCACTTATGAAGCCGACCTTTCCTTTAGCATCTCTTAATTTAATATAAGTTGCAGGACCACCATTTTTATTTTTCATTACTTCTTCTGTATCATTATAATTGTCTTTAATTATCTTTTTGATTTCTTCATTACTTACTCCCTTAAACTTACTTCCTACTCCTATTGGCATAAGCTCTATAAATCTAACATCCATGCTTTTATCTAAAGTAAGCTTTACAAAATCCAAGATTTCATCTTCATTCATTCCCTTTATCATAACTACATTTAATTTAACATTAATGCCATGTTCTAAACATTTGTCTATGGATTTTAATACTTTTTTTAATTCTCCTAAACGTGTTAGCTTATTAAACATTTCATCTTTCAATGAGTCTAAACTAATATTTACGCCCTTTAGTCCAGCTTTTTTTAATATATAGACCTTATCTTCTAGTAAGATTCCATTTGTAGTAAGATATATTTCTTCTATACCTTCAATTTTATTAATTGCTTCTACTAATTCTACAATATCTTTTCTTACTAAAGGTTCTCCACCAGTTAATCTTATTTTTTTTATTCCTAGTTTTGAACAACTATTAACTATTTTACATATTTCATCTTTTGTTACTTTTTCTTCTTCATCAAAGAAATCATTCCCTTTTTCTTCCATGCAATAAATACATCTTAAATTACATTTATCAGTTAATGAAATTCTTAAATAATCTATTTCTCTGCCATACTTATCTTTCATTATTTATTAAAGAGCTATTCATAAAAATTAAATTCTCCGCTCTTTCCTCCTGTTTTTTTAAGTAAATGAGTACCTTCAATTACCATCCTCTTATCAACAGCTTTACACATATCATATATAGTTAATGCTGCTATACTAGCTGCTGTTAAGGCTTCCATTTCTACTCCAGTTTTATCAACTATTTTTACTGTAGCCTTTATATCAATGCAAACTTCTTTATCATTTACTTCAAAATCTACATTACAGCTTGAAATCATTAAAGGGTGACACATAGGGATTAAATTTGATGTTTGTTTACTTGCCATAATTCCAGCGATTCTAGCAACTCCTAATACATCCCCCTTACCTATCTTACCTTCCTTTATAAGAGATAAGGTTTCTTCACTTACTCTTATTCTAGAAACTGCAACGGCAACTCTTTCTGTTTTATTTTTATCAGAAACATCTACCATTCTAGCATTTCCACTATTATCGAAATGAGTTAATTTATTATCCATAAAAACCTCCTACTTTCCAAAGGAACAATGGGGGAATGTGCAAACCTTACAATCTAGACATAATCCACCATGTCCATAAGCTGCTATATCTTCTAAAGTTAATCTTTCATCTGCTAAAACTCTTGGAAGAACTAAATCTAATACTGTTCTTTTAGAATACATAGCACAACTTGGTACTCCAAGTATTGGCGTATCTCCATAATATGCTAATAAGAACATAGCCCCTGGTAAAACTGGTGAACCATAAGTAACTAATTCCCCTCCACATTCTTTAATAGCAGTAGGTGTTACATCATCAGGATCTACGGACATACCACCAGTACAAATTATCATATCTACCTTTTGTTCTAAACCTTTTTTTATTTCTTCAATTATTCTTTCTTTAGAATCTGGTAAAATTACTTGTCTTATAACTTCACTTCCATAATATCCAAGTTTAGATTTTATTACAGGTAAAAAAGCATCTTTTATTCTTCCCTTATAAACTTCATTTCCTGTAGTAATAAGTAAACACTTCTTCTCTTTTATTTCTTCCACATAAATTATATTTTTTTCTATTAATTCCTCTGCTTTAATTATTTTATCTTCTTCTATTATTAATGGTATAACTCTAGTAGCTCCTATTTTTTCACCTTTTTTAATTGGAGTGTTATTATGTAAAGTTGATACTATAATTTCTCCTAGACTATTTAACTTAAATAGTTCCTCTTTATTTATTTTTAATACTCCATCTCTATGTGCAAAAAAGTCTACTTTTCCTTCTTTTATTTCAGGAGATTTACTTACGCCTTCACCAAGAACAAGATTAGCTAATCTTATGGCAGCCTCATTTTCATGTAATTCTCCTTCTTTAGGTTCCCACACATATATATGTTCTTTTCCTATAGATAAAAGCTTTTCTATATCCTCTTCTTTAATAATATGTCCTTTTTTAAATAATCTCCCTTTAAATTCTCCAGGTATTATTTGTGTGACATCATGAGATAAAATACATCCAACTGAGTCATATACACTAATCATCTTCATATGAAACATCTCCTATATTATGATTATTTTCTTGCACATTCCTTTTCTGTGCCCAATAAAATTCCTAAACCATGTATTAGTTCATCTAATATAAAATCTAAAGCTTCCTCACAAGCCTTCGGACTTCCTGGTAAATTCACTATTAAAGTATTTCCTCTTATACCAGAAACTGCTCTTGATAACATTGCTCTTTTAGTTATTTCTAAACTAAACATCCTTATAGCTTCAGAAATTCCTGGAGTTTCTCTTTCAATTACTTCTTTAGTAGCTTCTGGAGTGATATCCCTTTTTGAAAATCCTGTTCCTCCAGTACTTAAAACTAAGTTTAGATTTAATTCATCACTCATATAAATAAACTCTTTTTTAAGCATTTCCTTTTCATCTGGTAGAACAATTTGTCTTTCAACTTTAAGTCCTTTTTCATCCATTATCCTTTTTATAACTGCTCCACTCTTATCTTCTCTTTCGCCTGCATATCCTTTATCACTACTAGTAATAATTCCAACAGTATACATTAAATCTCCTCCAGTAATTTATATTCTTTTTCTGTATTTATATTTGAAAAATCCTTTACGGATAAATTATTTTCTAAAATTATATATTTTGTAGATAATATAAATTTTTGTAACTTGTTTTCACCATTAAATAATGACTTTTCAATTTTAGGGATTAAGCTTTTAGAATAAATAGCACACATAGGTTGAAGTTTATCATTAATTCTAGGTACTAAAACCTCATAATCTCCTTCTATATTCCCAATTAAATTTAAAGTTTTCTTAGATATTAATGGCATATCACAAGCTATACATAAGACTTTATTATTTTTAGCATTTTTAAGTGCAGAATGAATTCCTGATAAAGGTCCATTTCCTATATATATATCTTTATATATTTTTAAATTTAAGCTTTCATAATCCTCTTCATTATTAGCTATTATTATTATTTCATTAAATTCCTCTCCAGAATTAATAATATTTTCTATAAAAGTTTTTTCTTTATAAATTAATAATGCCTTATTTTTATAATTCATTCTGCTACTTTTTCCACCTGCCAAAATTGCTAAAGTCTTATTAATCATATTTCCTCCTAAAGTTTTATAATATCTACTAAATCTCCATTTTTTATTTCTTCATTATTAGGTTTAACTTCAATAATGCAATTTGAATTTAATGCGGATCTTAATATTCCATTACCTGATTTTTTTTGTGTAATATACACCATCTGTTTACAATTATCTATTTCAAAGTATCCTCTTACAAATTTATGTTTAACATCTTTTTTTATAATTCCTTCTGCTAATATTGCTTTATCCCTTGTAATTTCAACTATCTTATCACCTGATAGTTTGTTTAGAGAAGTTTTTACTAATAATTCAAAAGTAGTTAATGCAGCTGTTGGATTTCCAGATAAACTAATAATAATACAATTATTAATCTTGCTACATAAAACTGCTGATCCCGGCTTAATTGTTATTTTCCAAAACAATATTTCACCTTCAATACTCCTAATGGCCTCTTTTAATAAATCTTTTTCTCCTACAGATACCCCACCAGTAGTAATAATTATATCTGCTTCTTTAGAAGCTTCTTTTATTGTTCTTCCTATCTCTATGTAATCATCTTTTATATGCTTAGCCTTATTTACTTTATATCCAAGCTCCAAAAGTCTTGAAAGAATTGAAAATTTATTACTATTATAGATTTTACCGTATTTAAGTTCTTGACCAATATCTGTAACTTCATCACCTGTGCTAAAAAAAGCAACCTTTGGTTTTTTATAAACCTTAATTTTATCAATTCCAGAACTAGCTATAATTCCAATATCAGAATAATTAAGTCTTTTATTAGCCCCTACAAGTAAATCATCTTTAGATATATCTTCACCTACAAGACAAATATTTTGATTTTCAGATATTTCTTTTCTAATAATTATATTATTATCTTCTATAATTACATCTTCTTGTTTTATTACTGCATTTGCTCCTTCTGGTATTGGAGCTCCAGTCATTATTTTTATTGCTGTGTTTTTAGTTATTATTTTATTACTATTTCCTCCAGCATAAACCTTATCTATTACTTTAATTTTATTATTTATAAAAGCATCTTCAGCAATTAGTGCATATCCATCCATTGCTGACTTATTAAAGGGAGGATTATTAATCTTAGAATATACATCCTCAGCTAAAACCTTGTTTAATCCATTTAATAAAGCTACTTCCTCAATATCTAAATTTTCTATATTACTATTTAAAATCTTTAAAGCTTCTTCTAAAGAAATAAAGGACCTCACAGTATCCCTCCTAAAAATAAAAGGACTTATTATTCATATGTTTGTGAATAATAAGCCTAAATTTAAATATATTTGATAACTATAAATAGTTTTAAATTTGGGTCTGTTTAAACAGCACCTTAAAATTATACTTAAATCAACTTATTTTCCTTCCCATAAACGTGGAGATACTATTTTTTCAAATATGTACCCTGTGAATTTAAATTCAGGTATAAGTTCCATAGAAAACCCTTAGGAAACAAATACTCTAGAAAATTTTATTGATTATATTATTAAATTTTATAATCTTTTTCTTGTAATATTAAATCTACAATTTTTTTGAAGTCATCTTTTTTTACTACCAAAATATCTTCAAAATTTAAATCTTCATCACTAGCAATTGCAATTAGTTTTTCTTTTGGTGAAATAATTCTATCACTAAACCCTTTTTTATATACTTCGATTTTCCTCAAAGTACTCTTCTTATAGCCTTCCACTAAAATTACATCTTTATCCTTTTCCAAATTAATAATTTTTTCTAAAGGGATTTCTTCCTTAACTTCCTTTATTAAAGCAAATCTCTTAGGAGAAGATATAATTACAGTTTCAGAACCTGCTTCTCTATGCTTATATGTATCTTTGCCTTTTTTATCTATATCAAAGCCATGGATATCATGCTTAATAGTTGCAACACTAAGCCCTCTTCTCTTAAGTTCTTTTATAATCCCCTCCATAACAAAGGTCTTTCCTACATTAGATTTATCTCCAACTATATTTATTACTTTAGACATAATTTTTCATCCTTTAGGTTTAAATTTAAAAGTATTATATACGAATTACTTCTATACTTTTTGAAATTATCCTTTTAAATTTAAAAATAAATTTATATGGAAATTAGTAAACTAACTTCCATATAAATAATATTATTTATAACTAAACTCAAAATTCTTTTCTAAGTTAAAGAAATCAGCATAATCTATTTCAAAAATATCTTTAGTAACCTTTGACACATCTATTTTTTCTTTTATTAATTGTGTTAATACACCTGCATAAGATAAATCACCTTGAATTATAGCACCGTATATTTTACCATCTTTATGAATTATCTTTTTATAATTATTTTCTTCAACTTTTGTTTCAACTACATAACTTTCATCCTTTGGTTCTACATCTCCTAAAGACATAGTAGCAATTCCAACAAAATTCATTGTATTTTTGCTTCCAAAGAAATCAGTCATTATCATTTCTTTTCCTAGCATATTGTGAGCTGCTATTATTCCTTCCTTTACAGCTGTTGGCCATATTGGATTTCTACCAGTTACATCACCAGCTCCAAATACTCCATCAATATTAGTTTTTCCCTTTTCATCTATTATTAAACCAAATCTATCGCATTCAATATTGCTATTAGCTAAGAATCCAATATTAGATCTTACACCAGTTGCAACTATTACTAATTCACATGGTATTTCCTCACCTGTATTTATTAATAATGCTTTAGGATTATTTTCTTCATCAAGTATTAACTTTTCAGCTCTAACTCCTAGCTTTAAGTTAACTCCTTGCTCTGAAAATTTGTTTTCATATATTGAAGAAGCATATTTATCTAATTGGATAGGAAGAACTTTATCTCCCATTTCTACTAATGTTATATTAACACCAGTATCTATAAGACCACTTACAGCATCTATACCAACAAGTCCAGCCCCTAAAACAACAACATTTTTAACTTTAGCAGCTTCTTCTTTAATTAATATAGCATCTTCTAAATTTCTAAGACCTACTACATTTTTACCTTCTCTTAACCCTTCAACTGGAGGAATAAAAGCAGATGCTCCACTACAAATCATTAACTTATCATATTTAATACTTTCACCATTTGAAAGATTTAAGGTCTTTTCCTCATCTTTTAATTCTAATACTTCTACGCCTTTAATCCAGCTTATATTGTATTCTTCAAAAAAGTTTTTAGATGTAAAATTTAATTTTTCAATATTTCTATGATTAGATATATAATGATGTAAAATACATCTTGAATATACTTCAGTATCTTTAGAAATTAATACTATTTCAGCATCCTTATCTAATTCTCTTAATGTTTTTGCTCCACTAATTCCTGCTGCAGATGCTCCTATAACTACATATCTCATTAATTAGATACCTCCTCTAATGTAATAGCTGCCATTGGACATCTTTCTACACACTGTGGAGTCCCAGCATCTTTACAGCCATCGCATTTCATAATTTCCTTATGAGTTCTGCTATCAGCTTTTAAAACTCCATAAGGACATGCCATTATACACATATAACAGCTTGCACAACGATCTTTATCATAATTTACTAAACCAGTATCTTTATCTTTGCTCATAGCTCCTGTCATGCAAGTGTAAACACATTCTGGTCTATCGCAATGTCTACAAAAAATAGGTGCATATTTTCCATTACTGTCTACAGTAATTCTACTTCTTGTATCTTCTGAATTATGAGATACTATGCATGCTGTTGTACAAGTTAAACATCCAACACATTTAGATCTATCAATTTTTATTCTTTTCATATTTAAATCTCCTATTTCTTAGAAATATTTACTGCAACAGTTTTAAAAGATGGCTCCTTTGAATAAGGATCATAAACTGAAGGAGTAAGTGAATTTGTTTCTATATAGTGAATAGGTGCATATAAATAATATTTTTTAACATTTTCTGAATATACAACATTAAATTCACTAGTTTTTCCGTTTTGAGAAGTAATATTTACTCTTTCGTTTTCTTCTATATTTAACTCTTTAGCTAACTCTGGATTCATTAATACATAAGATTCTTTGCTATAAATCTTGTTATGTTCAATTTCTCTTGATCTAACTTGAGTATGCCATTGACCAACTGTTCCTCTTCCACTATTAAATATATAAGGGAACTCTTTTGAAGCCTTTGTTGGATTTTCAGCTATATCTTCAAAGAAAATCTTAGCCTTCTTAGATGGTGTATAGTAATTTCCATCTTCATATAATCTTCTTTCATCTTCTTCCAATACTTGTCCTTCTCTAAATGGCCATTGAACCCCTCTAGAGCCACTCATATTTTCGCCTTCTAACATTTCATAAGTAACCCCAGTAATGTCACAAGGCATTCCCTTAGAACACTTCTTTAATAATTCAAAAGTATCTCTTGGTGTCTTCCAATTATCTAATAAGCTTCCCATTCCTAACTCTTCACCAATTTTGAAGAATATTTCAAAATCAGAAAGTTCTCCTTCTTCTTTAGCTATAACAGGATTTACCTTTGATAGTCTACGTTCAGTATTTATAAGTACACCTTCTTTTTTAATTGCTGGAACAGAAGGTAAATATAAGTCACAAAGCTTAGCTGTATCTGTATCTTCATATATATCTTGAACCACTAAGAAATCTAAATTCTTAACAGCATCTAAAAATTGCTTATTATTAGTAAATGAATGTCTTGGGTTTGTACAAATTACCCATAATCCTTTAATTTCTCCTGCAATAGCTTTTTCTATTATAACGTTATATGGTAAAGTAGGCTTAGTTATAAGAACATCTTCCTCTACACCTAAAGCTTCAGCAACTGCCTTTCTTCTTACTGGATTATCGAAATCTCCACCACCATAAAGTCCTGCAGTATTACTAAAAGCTCTTGAGCCCATTGCATTACATTGCCCTGTTAATGAATTAGCTCCTGTCCCTGGTCTTCCTATATTTCCAGTTATTAAAGCTAAGTTAATTATTGACTGTGCTGTTCTAACTGCTTGGTATCCTTGATTAACCCCCATTGTCCACCAGAAAGATACTCTTTTACCATTATGTATTATTTCTGCAAGCTCTAACACTCTTTCTTTAGATATTCCTGTATTTTCTTCTACATCCTCTAAATTAAATTTAGAAACATGATTCTTAAACTCTTCAAATCCTTCAGTATGTTCTTCTATATATTTATTGTCAATCCAACCATTTTGAATTAACGTATTCGCTAATGTGTACATTAAAACTAAATCAGCCTTTGGCTTAATATCTATCCATATATCTGAATTTAATGCTGTTTCTGATCTTCTTGGATCTATTGTAATTATTTTTGCTTCTTTATTTCCTCTTATTCTTCCCCAGAATACTGGATGAGCAATTACAGGGTTAGCTCCTATTAAGAATATTGTATCTGATAGTTCAGCGTCATTTAAAGTATAAGGAGGAGCATCAAATCCAAAACTTTGCTTATGAGCTACAACAGATGTTGCCATACATAATCTAGTATTTCCATCTCCATGCATTCCCATATAGTTTCTACCAACATGACCTAATAAAGCCATTTCTTCAGTAGTCATTTGGCCTGTACTAATATATGCAACACTTTCTTTTCCATATTTATTTTGAATATTTGTCATTTTTTCAGCAAATAGTTTAATTCCTTCGTCCCAAGATACTTCCTTCATTTCTCCATTTTCATCTCTTACTAATGGAGACTTTCTTGCCTTTATTTTAGTTTGTTGCTTATCCAAGTTTAAACCTTTTATACAACAGAACCCTTTATTAACTGGGTAATCTTTAGTAGGCGAAACTCTCTTTATTTCTCCACCTTCAACATGAAAGTCTACATTACATGCTAAAGCACATAAGTTACAAGTTGATTGAATCTTTCTCATATATATACATCTCCACTTCTAATAATAGAAATTAATTAAACAATTATATTTTATCATTAATAATTTATAGAAACTGTGATTATTATCACAGTATTATTAACTTTTGTTATTTAATTCACAATTAATAATGAGTTATTTTTTACTGTATAATGGGTTAATATAATTGACTTTGGTAAAAAATTCAACTATACTATTTTTATATTAGATGAAAGGGGTAATAATATGTTAGATAGTAAATTAGATTTATTAATTAGAAATAGCACTGTTTTAGAAAATGCGAAATCAAGCTTTGGAATGGGAACCTTTAAAAGGTGTAATGCATTAAATCTGACTTTAAGAAATATTGAAGCTGATATAGATAAAATTAATGAATGTATTTCTATAATAAAAGGAAATTCAAGTATTTTTTCTAACTTCAGAGGAAATAACTTATTAACTACTGCCGTTAATTTATCAATGAAAAATAATCCCAATGAAAGTTTTCACGAAATTATGGATATTTATAAAAAATTAAAAGATAGATTTTTTACTAATGAATTTTTAGTGCTAGCTGCACAAACAATTTATAATTACAAAGAAGATAATGAAATAGATTCGTTAGTAATTAATACTAGAAAAGCTTATGATCTTATGAAAGAAAATCATTTATTTTTAACTGGACATGAAGATATTTGTTCAGCAGCTTTAATTGCTACAACATCTAAAGACTTAGACAAAACCTTCAAAGATATGGAGGAATGCTATAGTATTTTAAGAAAAAATGGTTTTATTGCTGGCAATAATCTTCAAAGTTTAACTCACATACTTTCACTTTTCGAAGGTTCACCTGAAGAAAAATGTGAAAAGGTAATTTTATTAAATAAAACCTTAAAGAAACACTCAACAGCATTAAAAAGTTATTCCCTACCAATTTTAGGTGTAGTGGCTCTAACTAATTATGATTATGAAAATTTTGCTAATGAGTTAACTTCAACAACTAAAAAATTATCAAAACATCGTGGATTTGGAATTTTTTCTTTAGATTCAGTAATAAGAAATATGATAGCCGCTTCATTGGTTTCCTTAGAAGCAATTGAAAATACTGATTCCTCAATTAAAGATAAATTAATAGAAACAACAAATAGTATATCATTAAATATAGTTATAATTATGCAAATAGCGGCAGCTTCTGCTGCTAGTGCTGCAGCTGCAGCCGCTGCTGCTAGCAACTAATTAAAAATCCTTAAAGTTTAATCTATAAACTTTAAGGATTTTTCCATTCCATCTTCCCCTATAATAGTATTAGTAAATATTGATGTTGCATTTTCTATAAATTCACTTGGATCAATCATAGCAGGACTAAAGTGTGTTAGTAAAAGTTCATTAACCTTTCCTAACTTAGCTAAAGTAGCAGCTTCTTTAAAAGTCATATGCTTATTTTTTATAGCTTTATGAATATCAGCATCACTCCCATAAGTCCCTTCACATATAAATAAATCACTATCTGCAATTAAATTTATTATTTTTTCATCAGGTCTTGTATCAGTAATATAACTTAATTTTATACCATTTCTTTCATCACCTAGAACCATTGAACTATCATAAGTTATTCCTTCAAAATTAACTACTTCTTCTTTTTGCAATTTACTCCATAAAACTTTAGGTACCTTCATTTCTATAGCTTTATCTATATTGAACTTTCTTCTTCTCTTAAAATATAAACTATATCCTAAACATGCTGCTGAATGATCAAGTTCTTCTGCTTTAAGAATAACCTCACACTTACTTATATCACATAAATCTAAATTAGCTTTATTTAATGCAAATCCCAATTCCTTTCTATTCTCTTCTACCTTTAGCTCATAAGGTAAATATGGAAATAACACACTAAGCCCCTTAATAACATCTTTTATCCCTGTTGGTCCAATAATAGTTAAAGGTTCTTCTCTACCACTATTCCCAATAGTTGCAAGTAGTCCAGGTAACCCTACTATATGATCTCCATGTACATGAGTTATTAGTATTATATCTATTGCTTTAAATCCTAGCTTATTTTTCCTTATGGCAACTTGAGTTCCTTCACCAACATCTATTAATATTTTTCTTCCACTAAAATTAATAAAAAGTGATGATAAATGTCTATTTGGCATAGGCATTCCACCACCACAACCAAGTAAAGTTAAATCTATCAAAAAAACACCTCTTTTGTGCTACGCACAGTTAATAGTTAAAAGTGAATAGTGAATAATTGTGGAAAGGAGCTGTTTTCACAGCTCCAAATAAAAATATATATTTTAGAAATTCTTAAGGAGTTTATCCCTTAGTTCTTCATTATTTACTATTACCTATTCATTATTTTGCAAGTTCTAGGGCAATTTCCATCATATCTGTAAAGCTTTCTTGTCTTTCTTCTGGTGTTGTTTCTATTCCTTTAAATACATGATCTGAAATTGTTAATATAGATAATGCTTCTACATTATATTTTGCAGCAAGGGTATATAATTCTGCTGATTCCATTTCCACAGCTAAGCATCCATATTCTGCCCATAAATTTAAGCCACCTACATTTGTATCATCATAAAATAAGTCTGAAGATAAAACATTACCAACCTTTATATTTAATCCCTTTTCTTTTCCTTTATTATATGCTTCTAATAAAAGTTCAAAGTTTGCTGTAGGAGCATAATCCATTCCTAAAAATCTTCTATTATTTATTGCTGAGTTAGTAGATGCACTTTGTGCTAATACTATATCTCTTACATTCACATTATCGTTAATTGAACCAGCTGAGCCAATTCTAATAAGTCTTTTAGCTCCATAAAATCTAATTAACTCATTTACATAAATTGAGTGTGATGGCAATCCCATTCCTGTTCCTTGTACTGATATTCTTTTTCCCTTGTATGTACCAGTATAACCATACATTCCTCTAACTGTATTATAGCAAACAGGATTTTCTAAGTAAGTTTCTGCTATAAACTTTGCTCTTAGTGGATCTCCTGGTAATAATACTGTTTCTGCTATTGCTCCTTCGCTAGCCATTATGTGTAAATGCTTTGCCATATCAAAAGCCTCCTTAATATATTTACAAATTACTTTTTATAATACAATTATTATTATATACTTATATCATTGATTTAAAAAGATTTATCTTAAACTCTTACTTAATTATTATTACTTATTATCCCCTTAATTATTTCTCTCATTTTACCAATCATATACAAAGATCCAGAAGCTAATATTATATCATCTTCATTAGCTCTATTAATTGCATAGTTAGCTGCCTTTTTATAATCTTCAAAGGATAAACAATTCTTATTGTATTTCAAAACTTTCTTCTTTAAATCTTCTGAATTTGTAGCTCTATTTGAGTTAGAGGTAACAGTATATACTTCCTTAGCCATAGGAGCAATAATTTCCAACATTTTTTCTACTTCTTTATCGCCTAAAATTCCTAGTATTAAATATAAATTTTTATATTTAAAGTATTCTTCTATATTCTTTTTTAAATACTGAACGCCATCTACGTTATGAGCACCATCAACTACAATATATGGTTTTTCATTTAATATTTCTAGTCTACCCTTCCACTTTACCATCCTAGTAGCTAGTTTTAATATATTTATATCTAAATTAATGTATTTTAAATTATCTAATTCTTTTAAAGCTTCAATAGCTAAAGATAAGTTAAGCATTTGATGTTTTCCTAATAAAGATAAATTAAGTATCTCTTCTTTGCCATTAATATTAACTAAAATCTTTTGATTTATATTATTGTCCCTATTGATTTCTAAAATTTTATAATTATTAGGATTTACTATAATTAAATTAGAATTTTCTTTTATAGCTTTTTCTGTAATAACTCTTATTACTTCATCTCTTTGAATATAAGTAACTATAGGAATTCCTCTTTTTATTATTCCTGCTTTTTCTTTAGATATTTCTTCTATTGTATTTCCTAAAATATTCATATGATCCATACTAATAGAAGTAATAATTGATAAAATAGGAGTTAATACATTTGTTGAATCTAATCTTCCTCCTAACCCAACTTCAATAATTCCAAAATCCACCTTTTGTCTATATAAATATAAAAACATTATACAAGTTAAAACTTCAAATTCAGTTGGGTGATTAAAACCTTCCTTAACTACTTGATTTACAAAAGGTTTTATTTCATTTATTAAACTTATAAAATCCTCTTCTTTAATATTATTATCATTTATTCTTATAGTTTCTTCTATTTCCTCCAAATGTGGAGAATTAAAGAAACCTATCTTATAACCATGTTCAATTAACACTTTACCTAAAATTGCAGATGTTGAACCTTTTCCATTAGTACCTGCTATATGTATAAGTTTTAATTTTTTATGTGGATTACCTAATAACTCAAGTAATCTTTCTGTACGCTCAAGTCCATAATTTGATCCAAGCACTCTTAACTCCTCTAAATATTTAAGTGTATCTATATCTTTCATTTATACCATCCCTTTAACTTCATTTGAAATATGATTTAAAAACTTTTCCATTGTATCATTTATTCCTAAATAGCTTAACATCCTACTACCAACAGCATCTTCAAATTCGTTAAATAAAAGTTCTCCATTTCTTAGAAGTAAAAAATCTATTCCACCGAAGTCTATATTTAAATTTTCTAATATCTTATTAATAATCTTTTCTTCTTTGTTAGAATAATTGTAGATCTGAACATCTCCACCCTTTGTAAAATTTGATATAATACTATTTTCCTTAGGAATTCTAATTACAGCATGTTCAATTTTATTTTTTATAACATAAAATCTTATATCACCAATATAATCTTCAATATATTCTTGATAAACATTTTTACTAAAATCTAAATTATCATATTCATTAACTATTCTAATGTCAGAACCACCATGCCCATTTTTAGGTTTTTCTATAACTTTATTTATTTTAAAACTATTATCTAAATTTCTAAAAACCTTTGGATATTTTATTCCTAAAGTATCTATATAATCATAAGCAATTAATTTATCATTACCTAAAATACAAAACTTATAGTTGTTATAAACTCTAATTCCTTCTTCTTCCAACTTATAAGTAAGATTAAAATTTCTAGATCTATTTATTGCAAATTTAAAATTATATTCTAAATCATTAATATCTTTATCTAATATAAGTCTTATATTAAGTCCTCTTTTTCTTCCTTCTTCAATAAGCCAACTTATATATGAATTATTTTTCTCTATATCTTTTTCATTGTATATTAAAATACCATCAATCATAAAATTTCCCCTAAAATATATTCTAATATTTTCTTACCAAAGCCTTTTCCATATATTTTTTCAAAGCTTAGAAAATTCAAATTTGAATTTACTTCGCAAAGTAATGGCTTATTATTTTCTCCAAATAATAAATCCACCCCCGAGAAATCTAACCCAAGTACTTTATGTGCCTTTAGTGCAATTTCTTCTTGCTCTTTATTTAGCTCTACTAAAGTACCCTTACCACCTTGAGATATATTGGCTCTGAAATCTCTTTCTGATGTTCTAAGCATAGCCCCTATAACTTTATCTCCAATAATATTAACTCTTATATCTTTTCCAAAGCTACTTTTTATATTTTCTTGAATTATAAAATCTATTTTATTTTTATTTAGATCTTTAACTTTATTAATAAATTCTTCCCTATTATTTATTAAGTAAACCTGCATTCCAAAGGAACCCATAGCT
The DNA here is from genome assembly GCF_050315195.1 of Clostridium sp. SGI.024. Classification (NCBI taxonomy): domain Bacteria; kingdom Bacillati; phylum Bacillota; class Clostridia; order Eubacteriales; family Clostridiaceae; genus Clostridium; species Clostridium sp. SGI.024. The sequence goes on from NZ_JBNPON010000029.1 coordinate 29,723, forward strand.
TCTTTTATTATTACACTTTCCCCTAAAGCTTCATAGCAGTTAATTAAATAATCTTCACTATTTAATAAATAATCAAATATCATTGGAGATATAATAGTTTTCGGCATACTTATACTATTGTTTGAAAGAACTAAATGCATAAGACCCTTATGATCACAATTCTTAATAGCAGTACTAGAATTAAAAACTCTATAACCCATTTTTTCTAAGTGACTTGCAAGTAATACATCCTTATCCCAAAAAATAATAAACTTTGGTTCTTCCACTTTTCTACTATAAATTAGCTTGGCTTCTCCATTATTATCATACATAGGAATTAATTCTGTATTTTTTATAGCCTCTAAATTTATACCTAACTTCCTAGCATCTTCAACTAAGGAATCTACAAGCTCTATTATTTTAGTAATATTTAATGTTCCATTATAAATTATCCATCCAGTCATATTCAACCTACTCTCTTATTATGTAGTATTAATTAACCTATTTTTATCACTTTTAAAATTCTTTGTCAACCTTTATACTATAATTATTATACTTAACAAAAGGAGCCTAATCATGAATGATTTAAATGAAATTTTAGATTTAGATTTAAATAAAATATCTATATACGAAATAAATGAAGAAAAACTAGTTTCTTTAAAGAATTGCGATTACTATATAAAAAATAACTTTTATTTTTGGTTAATTAATAAAATAAATACTCTTGAAACTAAAAATCTTTATAAAGAACTAGCTTATGGTCATTATTTAATGTCTTATTATATTTTTATAGTGTTAACACCATTATCTTATGAAGAGTTAGCATTTTACCATATAGAAAAAGCTTTAAAATATGATGATAATATAGATTATAAAGAGTGGATTCTCATTTTTGCTACTTTGCCTAACCCATTTTTAAAAACTTATGCTGCAATAAAAATAGCAGAAGAAGTTCTAGAAAAAGATCCAAATAGCAATTTAGCAAATACTATTTTACAAATCTTTTAATATAAATAAATTAAGGGAGTATCGCTAATAGATGTTAATCTATTAACTATTCTCCCTTAATTTATTTTCGTAATTTGGCACAAATTACAACCTTAACTATTCACTATTACCTTTTAGTTCTTAACTAATTTAAAGCTTCTATTCTAACTAAAACAGCATTTAGCATTTCTTGATATTTTTCTCTCTTTTCTTTTTCTCCATCTATTACAGCTTGAGGAGCTTTAGAAACGAAACCTTGGTTAGAAAGCTTTTTATCTATTCTTTCAACTTCACCTTCTAGCTTTTTCTTTTCTTTATTTAATCTTTCAAGTTCCTTTTCCTTATCTACTAAGTCTAAAAGTGGCATAAATAATTCTCCACCTTTAACAACTAAAGATACCGCATTTTCTGGAACTTCATTTTTATCAGTTATAAATACTACTTCAGATGCAGATGCTAGCTTTTCAATATAGTTAACTCCTGAAGTAAATGCTTCCTTTGCTTCATTTGTAGCATGTGCTATAACCTTAGCTTTCCTTGATGGTGGAACATTCATTTCTGCTCTAACATTTCTTAAGCCTTTAATTGCTTCAATTATAAAGTCCATATCTTTTTCTGCTTTATCATTTTCTAAAGCTTCCTTATATTCTGGCCAGTTTGAAAGAACTATTGAATCTCCATCTGTTAATGTAGTATATATTTCTTCAGTTATAAATGGCATTACTGGATGTAATAACTTAAGTCCTGTTTGTAATACTTCATTTAAAACATTGTAAACTATACCTTTAGCTTTTTCATCTTCTCCGTATAATACTCCCTTAACTAATTCTATATACCAATCACAGAATTCAGTCCACATAAAGTCATATACTTTTTGAAGTGCAATTCCAAGTTCATATTTTTCCATGTTTTCAGTTACTTCTTTAACTAAAGTATTCATTCTTGAAAGAATCCATTTATCAGCTAAGCTATATTCCTTGCAATCAGCATATTTATTCATTACTTCTTTATCTAAGTTCATCATTACAAATCTAGATGCATTCCACATCTTATTTGCAAAGTTTCTAGCAGCTTCAACTCTTTCTGGAATATATCTTATATCATTTCCTGGTGAGTTACCAGTAACTAACATAAATCTTAAAGCATCTGCACCATATTCATCTATAACTTCTAATGGGTCAACTCCATTACCTAAAGATTTACTCATTTTTCTTCCTTGTGAATCTCTTATAATACCATGTATTAGAACTGTGTCAAATGGAGTTTTATCCATATTGTGTATTCCTGAGAATATCATTCTTGCAACCCAGAAGAAGATAATATCATATCCAGTTACTAAAACATTTGTTGGATAGAAGTACTCTAAATCCTCTGTTTTATTTGGCCAACCTAAAGTTGAGAAAGGCCATAAAGCTGATGAAAACCAAGTATCTAATACATCTTCATCTTGATGTAAGTGTTTAGATCCACACTTAGGACAAACATCTGGTGCATCCACTTCAACTATAATTTCTCTACAATCATTACAGTACCAAACTGGGATTCTATGTCCCCACCACAATTGTCTTGAAATACACCAATCTTGAATATTTTCCATCCAGTTAAAGTATATCTTATCAAATCTTTCTGGAACGAACTTAGTTTCATTATTTTTAACTACTTCTATAGCTGGTTTAGCTAAAGATTCCATTTTAACATACCATTGTTTAGATATGATAGGCTCTATAACAGTTCCACATCTATCGTGGGTTCCAACATTATGAGTGTGAGGTTTAACTTTAACTAATAAACCTTGTTCCTCTAAATCTTTAACCATTTGCTTTCTAGCTTCGTATCTATCTAAGCCTTTATATTTTCCTCCAAGCTCATTAATAACTCCATGGTCATCCATAACTCTAATTTGTGGTAAATTATGTCTAAGTCCAACTTGGAAATCATTAGGATCGTGAGCAGGTGTTATTTTAACAGCACCTGTTCCAAACTCCATATCAACATAATCATCTGCAACTATAGGAATTTCTCTATCTGTTAAAGGTAACTTTATCATCTTTCCTACTAAAGCTTTGAATCTATCATCATTTGGATTTACAGCAACAGCAGTATCACCAAGTAGTGTTTCTGGTCTTGTAGTTGCTATTTCTAAATATCCACTACCATCAGCTAATGGGTAATTTATATGCCAGAAGAAACCTTCTTTTTCTTCATATTCTATTTCTGCATCTGAAAGTGCTGTTGTACACTTTGGACACCAATTTGTTATTCTATTTCCTTGATATATTAAACCTTCATTATATAGTTTAACGAAAACAGTTCTAACTGCCTTATTTAAGTTTTCGTCCATAGTAAAGGCTTCTCTTGAGAAATCGCAAGAAACTCCCATTTTCTTAAGCTGAGTTCTTATAGTGCCTCTATATTCATTTGCCCATTCCCAAACTTTTTCAAGGAAAGCTTCTCTTCCCATTTCTTTTTTAACTAAGCCTTCTTTTAAAAGCTCATTTTCAACCTTAACTTCAGTTGCAATTGAAGCATGGTCTTGACCTGGAAGCCATAAAGTACAATATCCTTGCATTCTCTTAAATCTTATAAGCATATCTTGAAGAGTATTATCAAGTGCATGACCTAAGTGAAGCTTACCAGTTATATTTGGTGGTGGCATAACTATTGAAAAAGGCTTCTTATTTTTATCAATTACAGGTGTAAAATACTTATTTTCTTCCCAATTTTTATAAATTCTTTCTTCAAAGTCTTTTGGATTATAAGTTGTTGCTAAGTTTTTATTTTCTGACATTTAAAATCCTCCTTTATTTAATAAACCAATAATAATTTCATTATAGTTTTAATTTTTTATATAAAAAAAGAGCCTTCATCACAAAAGGACGAAGACTCGCGGTACCACCTTTATTCTTAACATATAAATATATTAAGCTCTTTATTTATTAACGACTAAGACAGCCGCCTTTACCTACTTAGTTTCAGTAAAGATGCTCAAAAGCTACCTTCAGGGTACTTTAATATAGAAGGCTTTCAGCCGGTGACCTTCATTCTCTTTATATACAGTATTGCTTACTCCTCTTTCTCATTGCTTTTAATATATGATTTTGTATAGATATATTATAATATATTATTATTTTTGTCAATATAAAAGAAATGAAAGAATTAAAGAAAAACTCCTAGGGGAGTTTTAATAACTAACTTATTTTATGATTATTTGGAGCTGTTATACAGCTCCCATATTCTTAAATTATAAAATCCTTTGGATTATGTTCTTTTGCTTTTGGTTCCCCAAAAGCTGCCTTTACACTTTCTACTTGTGGATTATGATTAATATGTTTCTTATGACTATTTTTAGATTTCTTACTCATTTCTTTCACCTCCAAGTTTGTATCATTAGCTTATGTAAAAGAAATATGATTTATGTACTTATCCTTCAATCCATTCCATGTCTTTAATAAACTCATTAACAAAATCTTCACTCATACTTGGATTTATAGTTTCTTCATGAGTTATAGTTGCTATAGACATTGCAATAGCATATTTTACAGTATCTTTAATAGATAATTTATTCATATATCCATATCCAACACCTGCTACAAAAGAGTCTCCAGCTCCTGTAACATTTTTAACTTCAACTGCTGTAGTTCTTATTTTACCTTCTTCCTTTGAGTTTTTATAATATATTCCATCAGCATCTAAGCTAATAAATACATTTTCAACTCCTAAAGATCTAAAATAATTAGCAGCTTTAACTAAATCATTATCACTTTCTATTTTAAATCTACATAAAAGTTCTGTTTCTAACCTATTTGGCTTTATAGTATGAAAATACTTAATTAAATGCTCTACCTTTTTTGCTTTTGTTGCAGAAACAGGATCTAAAATAAATTTAGTTTTTCCTTGGAACTTAGTTAATATATATTCTAAAAGCTCTGGATTATCAGCATCTAAAACAACATATTCTGCATTTTCAATAATACTTGCTTTTGAATCAATAAATGCTGAATCCATTTTATTTAAACACTCCATATCTACTATAGCAGATTCCATTTCACCATTTTCATTTAAAACTGCCATATAAGTAGGTGTACATTCTTCTTCTAAAATCAAAGAATTTTCCATATTATATCCTATCTTCATTGAGTTATCTAATATATTCCTACCTTGTTCATCCCCACCTAAGATAGAAATAAATTCTGTATTAACATTAACTCTTGCTAAATTTTCAGCTATGTTCCTACATACTCCTCCTAAAGATATTTTTATTTGTCCAGGTATTGAATCCCTTTTCTGATACTTCTTCCTACTAAAACCTATAATATCTACAATTGATGCTCCTAATACTAAAATATAAGGATTATTCTTACACATACCATCTCTCCTGATCTATATTGTCCATTCTAAAAAAAACATAAATACATTATATTAAAGAAAACTAAAAAAATAAAGTGATTTTTGAAAAACTTTGTCGAATTATATTATGTAAATTATATATATTTTTAATTATCACAGAATATAAAAAATACATATATTGAATAATAATAAATTAATTAGGAAATAATTATATTAATAGAAAGTATATCCAGGAGGTATCTATGCAATCATTTAATGAAGGAAATAAATATTACAATCTTAAGGATTATGAAAAAGCAATAGATTTATACAAAAAATCCATTGAAAATAATGAAAATACAGCATGTTCATATTATAATTGTGGAGTATGCTTTATTAAATTAAAGGAGTTTAACAAAGCTATTGAAATGATAAAAAAAGCTTTATCTATGCAGCAAGAAAGTAAATATTATTTCAATTTAGCTTATTGCTATGCAATGAAAGAAGAAATAAAAAAAGCTTTAATTTACTTTAATATGGCTTGGTCTCTAGATTCATCTGATACTGATTGTGAAAAAGCAATTAAATTAATATTATCTAAAAGTAAGAAAGCCCTATAACCCTTTTTGGTAATAGGACTTTTTTCTTTAACTCTATTATTTGTGCTAAAATTACTATAACTTACTTCCACTCTCCAGCAATTTCTGAGTTTAAATGATCCTTATTAAAATCAGCATTATCAAAGTAATTTCCAGATAAATAAAAAGTTGGATCCACATTAATCCATTTTCCTTCATCCTCCAAATATACTTGATTCCATGCATGAGGTCCATAATTTTGACCATCATAAGCTTCACCAGTAATTATTCTAGTACTTAAACCTACTGCCCTAGACATAGAAACGTAAAGACATGCATAATCAAAGCATATTCCTCTTCTAGTATTCCATGCTTCTATTGATCCACTATTAGATACTCCTTCAGGACTTAGTGCTTTTTCAGCTTTATTATAATCATATATAATATTAGATCCAATCCAAGCATATAATCTTTCTGCCTTTTGCCTATCTGTTTTTGCATTACTTACTATTTCTTTTGCTTTATTATCAATCTCTGGTGAAGATTTTATACCTTCTTCTAAAGTAACTCCATTGTAATATACTATTACATTAGCATTTGATGGTAAGTACTCTTTAAAATCGCTATATTGTAAAATAGGCTTATTTATTGAAACTATACTTTCTAATTTACTATAACCATTTATACTACTAAAAAAATTTACTTTGAATCCTTTTCCAAAAGTAGTATTATATGAAATTACTCCCATAAACATTATAAGAATAATTACTAACCCCTTTAGGAATCCAAAAATTGTAGAAAATAAAATTATCCTAAACTTACCTTTACTTAATAAAATATTATATGCCTTTGTTAAAGGTTCATTTAAAGCCTTTAAAATCCAATATATTATTGACTGTACTAATAGAAAGACTACTCCTAAAATTAATGCTTTAAAAATATTATTGTTAAAAATTGTTAAATTAGGATTATTGCTAATAAACTGCAAAATAATTAAATATATTTTTTCTAAATTTAAAAGCATAAGAAAAAATGTTATAAATATTGAAAAATAATATATTAACCTATTTAGTGAATACTTAGCACTTTCATCTTCCAGTGATCCTTTAATACTATCTTTTATTGAAAAAATCATTAATAAGGTACATATAATATGTGGTAAATATGCAATCATTAATGCATCTCCTTTTAAAAAATTAGTTGTGGTCTACCTTTGTAATTTCTTTTACAACAGATGAAACTATATCATAGCTATATCCCTTTGATAATAAAAATCTATATAACTTTTGTGATAATTTAAATCTATCTGCTTCTCTTTTAGCAATAGTATTATATTTTTTTATTGCTAAATTATATGCAGTATTTTTTTCATATTCACTATCTATATTATAAATTTCTTCATCTATTATTTTATCACTAATTCCTTTTTTAGCCAAATCGTATTTAATCTTTTTTTTCCCTACTTGCTTAAGCTTATCTTTAACGTACATTTTCACATAGTTTTCATCATTAATAAAATTATATTCTTTTAATACATCCATAGTTTTATTAATGGATTCATTATCATATCCTTTTAGTATAAGTTTATCCACTAATTCTTTTTCACTTTTATAAGATTTTTCAACTATTCTTAAAGCAGTAGTCTTACACTTTATATAGTTATCTTCTTTTGCAATAGCATTTATTCTTTCTATGTCTATTTTTTCATTTAATTTAAGCCCTTCTTTATAAACTAGCTCATTGCTTAAAGAAAATGCATAATCATTATCAATATATACATTAGATCTATCTTTATTTCTCTTTTGCACTTCAATTTTTGTAATTACATTCATAAATTTCTCCATGTTAATTAGATTTTAGTAAATGAATTGTTGGATTATTTAAAACAGTTTTTGCAACCTTATGAATCTTATTTATATCTAAACTATTTAACCTTTTCATATCTTCTAGAAACTCGTAAAAATCTTCACCATCTAACCCTTGGTGTAACATATAATTACATAGTTCAGATGGATCTTCTAAGGTAGATATAACTGCCGTCTTATGAACCTTTTTCATAAGTTCTAAATCTCTTTCTCCAATTTCTAAATCACCATTCTTAACTGATTCTATAGTTTCATCAATAGCTTCCTTAGCTGATTCTAAATCTTCTTCTCCAACTGAAGTATAGATATATAAAGTCTTAACATTATTTGTCATATCTATACTAGTATAAATATCATAAGCAAGTCCCCTTTTTTCTCTTACTTCTCTAAATAATAAAGAATTTGAACTTTCTCCTAATCTATGATTTAGGATTCTTAGTGGTAACTCTAAATCTTTACTTAAGTCATAAAAAGTATATAAATATACTATGGTGTTTTGCTCTATATTATTTTTTATTGTAGTTACTGATTTTGGAATATTATTTTCCCCACTAATTACTACTTCTTTCTTTTCGCCAGCCTTCCAAGGTGAAAACACTTTTTTTATTTCATTAAATGCTTCTTCATGTTCTAATGAAGATACTATAGTTACTAATGAATTATTAGGTAAATAATATTTATTATAGAAATCTAATAAATCATTTTTTTTATAAGCTTTAACATTTTTTTCTAAACCTGCCACATCAAATCTTAGAGGATTATTTTTAAAGGCTACTTCATTTGTTCTCTTAAAGCTTAAATCTTCTATATCATCTTTACTTGCTCTCATTTCAGCAAGAATTACTCCTCTTTCTTTTTCTAGCTCTTCGCTATTAAAGTCAGGATTAATAATCATATCACCTATTATCTCTATAGCATTAATTAACTCTTCTTCCAAACAGCTTATTGTATAAACAGTTGAAGTATAATCGGTATAAGCATTATATTCTCCCCCTAAGAATTCAAGTTCATCATTTAATTCTTCATAGGTTCTATCTTTAGTTCCTTTAAATAACATATGTTCAATAAAGTGTGATATTCCCTTTTCATCTATATTCTCATATAAAGATCCAACCTTAATTCCAACATTTATAGAAGTTATTTTAGTATCCTTTTTTATAGTTACTACTTCTAATCCATTATCTAAAAGATGTTTTTTAACATCAAAATTCAATTTAAACATTCTAGCCCACCCATCTCTCACATTATCTTGTTTAAAATAAAATGTGAGTTTCTTAAAAATATAACAATATTATTATATCTATGTTTACAGTAATAATCTACATTATTAAATGTTTTGATTTAAATAATTTGTAATAGTACTTTACCTTATTTTTATTGGCACTTATAATAATTATAACAACATTAAA
>NZ_JBNPON010000030.1:0-38633 GCF_050315195.1 Clostridium sp. SGI.024
ATCATAAAGGAGAGATTCGATGAAAAACTTATGGAGAAGATCCAATATTAAATGAACTAGAAGAAGTAATAAGCTTAAATAACTATTATTTATCTAAAGAAGAAACTACAACAAGAAGAAAAAGAAGTCTTAGTCCTTTTGGTGAATGTTTTTTAAATGAATTAAAAAACAAATGGGGAGCTGGTGTTCAAAAAGCTGTTGTTACAGGAGGAGTTATGGCCTTCATAAAAAAAGCATCGTATAAAGAAGCAGTTAAAATTATTGCAAAAAAACTTCCATTTGTTTCAGCTGCTTCAATAGCATATGATTTATTTGTTATTGCTAATAAATGTGGAGATAAAAGTACTATAGCTCCATCTACCAATTGTACAAGCAACCCAATTCATTCACAATTTGGATGTCATTAAGTAAAATAAAATAAAGTTAGGATAATAAAAAATGAATAGAAAAAAAATAGATCCAAATAAATATTTTTATTTAATATTTTTTATGTCATTAGTTATAAATTCAGTAACTGATAATTGGCTGAAAATAGATATATATGGAGACCAAAAATTCCCATATAATACTATAATGATAATAATAAGTGTTATCAAAACATTTATTATATACTTTATTCTTTACGAGATTGTAATGAAAATTAAAAAAAATAATAATTAATAACTGAAATTAATGGAGCTGTCGCACTAAAAATTAGTGCACAGCTCCTTTTTTGAATTATACAAAATTATATAATATTATTTTTCTATAGAAAATTGTCTTCTTGGATTATATATAAGCATCTTGTCAATATCCTCTTGAGAAATACCATTTTCTAATAATCTAGGTACAAAAATATCTAAAATATAATTATGTCCATATCCACCACCGTATTGAGGCCACATTGAAGCTCTTCCATTATCTCCACCTAGCATAATATTATCTGCATAACCAGCTTCACACATACCTTTTATCAAGTCAATTAAAACTGAATCTGGCCAATATTTTGCTCTTGAAGGTCCATCATATCCTAAAGTTACTCCTTGCTTAGCCATCTTTTTATGGTACTGAAGATCTGGATTTCTATCTACATGTCCTAAGGTTACTCTAGAAGGATTAACACCAAACTTCTTAACTAATTCTATAACTTCTAATCCCATAGTTCCTCTTTCAGTATGGGTTGATATTGGAGCCCCAGTTTCTTTTGATGCTATACATGCTGCTTCTAAAACCTTAAGTTCCATAGGTCTTATACAATTATAATGAGTAGCTGCTTTTATAACTCCTGCCTTAGATTTGCTTCTTGTTATAATAGGTCCATTATAATTATTAATTTCTATTCCCTCTTCAATTTCTTCAATTATTAATCTTGCTACATCCTTTAAATCATATTTGTTTACCCAATGTTCAGCATCATAATATATTGCTCTTTGGAATCCTGTACAAGATATTAAATTAATATTTGACTTTTCAGAAATCTCTCTAAGCATTTCAATTTGTCTTCCACAATCAATTGGATTCATATCAACAAGCATATCCCATCCAGCCTTTTTAGCAGAAATCATAGCATCAATTGCATAGTCAACTCTATCTAACCTTAAATCTCTATCAGCCTTTTCTTCTCCTCCTCCAATAGTTATTAAGTGATCATGATAGTTTGTCCTTCCAATCTCTTCTGGGCTTTTCCTTCCCAATACTGTTTCAATATATCTCATATGTTATTCCCCCTGACAATTTTCATTAACTTTCTAACTCTTTCCTCGTCCATTGAATTTAATGAATTTCCATCAACCTTTATACATGTTGCAACACAACATCCATCTGCAATATCTAATATGTCTCTAACATTTTCAAAATTTACTCCTGTATTTGCTATAATCGGAAAATCTCCAACAGTGTTTTTTATATTTTTAATTTCTTCATAAGGTGCTTGTACCCCTGCCATAACTCCTGATACACATAAAGCATCTACTAATGAGCTTTTTGTAACAGTTTTAGCTCTAAGACTTATATCTCTATTATCAATAGAATATGAAAATTCTGGTGATAAATTAGTTAATATTTTTATATTATCAGCTTTTATCTTTTTCTTATAATTAATTATTTCTTCAATGTTAGGGCAGTACATTCCATAATCTCCACAATAAGTTCCACATACTATTCCTCTTATAAAGGATGCTCCTGTAGCTAAAGCAATAGCTAAGGCAGCTTTTGGATCCCACTGCACATCAATTCCAAATGGAATAATTTCATTATCTCTTAAACACTCTTTTACTATTGAAGTCATGCAAGCTATTATATTAGGTTCTACTTGTTTTGAGTATGGCTTATCATATTCGTTACAAAAAATCACACCTGATATTCCTCCTCTTACAAGGCTAATGTAATCAGCTCTAGCTAACTTCATAATTCCTTCTAATCCCATATTAGTATCATAAAGTGGGGTACCTGGTAATGCTTTTATGTGAAGTATTCCGATTACAGGTTTTTCTTCTCCAAATATTTCTTTAAGCCACATTTTATCCTCCCCTCTTATAATTTATAAACTTATCTTTATTTATCAAGATTTAAAGCAACTTTAATCTTCTCTTTTAATGCATTTACATCAGTAAAGTTTGTGGTCTTAATTAATATCATACCTTCTCTTTCTCCTATAGTTTTTGCTAATGAAGGTGTGGTAATACAAACATCTGGATGACACCCTTTAAATTGACCAGCATCAACACATTTAACATCAGCTTCAATACCAAGTTCTTTAAAAGCTTTTTCTGTTGTAATTTTTAATATTAAGCTTGATCCCATTCCATTTACACATACTGTATTTACCTTTAACATTAATGTTCCCCTCCTAATATTTATCTTCATTATTTTTTATAATTTCCTTTATTTTTTCTAAACTATCCGCATTTTTTATCTCATTTACGAAATTTTTATTCATCAACATATATGCAATTTTTTGTATAGATTGAATATGATTGTCAGATGAAATAGCAGAAAATGTTATACATATATGAACTGGATTATTAATATGGCTACCAAAGTTAATAGGATTAGATAATTTCATAAAGTGAAAAGCATTTTTAATAGCTCCATGTTCAGGCGCACTATGAAGTAAAACTAATCCTGGCAATATCAACATATAAAAATCATTTTCTACTAAATCCTTTTTTATATATTGAAAATAATCTTCAGTAGCATATCCATTTGATACAAAAATATCTTGTAAGTAATCTATTATTTCTTCCCAATTTTTAAATTTTGTATCATTAACTTCAATAATATCAAATAAGCTACTTTTTTCAGTTGATAAGTTATTATTCATTGGCTATAATCACCTCTATTCCTCTACTTTCAAATTGCTTTCTATCTTCATAGGTAATAGCATTATCAGTTATAATCTTATTAATAACATCAATATCTGCTAAAAATGCATGTTTTGCTTCACCAATTTTAGTAGAGTCAGCTAGTAATATTACTTCTTTAGCTCTTTCAATCATAACTCTTTTCACTAAAGCATCATTGATATTATATAAAGTTAAGCCACACTTAAAAGAAATTCCTGCAACACCTATAAATACTTTATCTAAAATATATTCATTTATAGTTCGAATTGCATCATGTCCTATTAAAGATTTATCTTTTCTTGAAACTGCTCCTCCAGTACAAATTACATTAATATCTTTAGCATCTAATAGTTCTATAACAACAGGTATTGAAGCGGTGACTACATTTAGTTTCGGAATATCCTTAATATATTTTGAAACTTGATAGGCAGTTGTACCAATATCTATACCAATAGAGTCTCCACTTGTTATATAAGAAGCAGCTCTTTTAGCAATTATTTTTTTTATTTCTCTTTCTTTCTCATTTCTAATATCAAAGGTAAATTCTAGTCCAACTTTCTCATCATTTAAAGTAGCTCCTCCATGAGAACGTCTTATAAGCCCCTTTTCACTAAGAAAGTCTAAGTCTCTTCTTATAGTTACTACACTGGTTTTTAATTCTTGTGATAGACTCTGTACTGAAACAACTTTTTTATTTTTTATTATCTCTAATATCACCCTTCTTCTTTCATCTGCAATCATATTCATCTCCCCTATTATTGATAAATACTATTTATTGCGTAATGTCTTTACTTTTTCCATGAAATTTCTTACTCTTTCTTCACTTACTTCATTATAGAATTGACCATCTCTCTTAAAATGAGTGCCTATTACACATCCATCTGCTATTTTTAATTGTTCTTCTACATTATTAATATTAACTCCAGTATTAACAAAAACTGGTGTATTAGTAACTACATCTTTAACTCTTTTTAGAACTTGAGTATCAGTAACAGATCCAGCTGTTAATCCAGATACACATAAAGCATCTGGGTTATTATTAAAAACAGTAGTTTTTGCTATTGATTCTATATCTCTATCAGACAAATATTTAGCAGCTTCAGGCACAATATTAAATAATGCTCTAACTTTATTAGCACCAATGCTATGCTTATGTCTAATAACTTCTCCATAATTGGTATTCCATAAGCCGAAATCACTTGCATAAACTCCAGTAAATATTTCTCTAACGAACTTTGCATCAACACTTACTGCTAAATCAAAAGTCTTATATGGATCCCAAAGTACATCTACTCCATATGGGATACGTATATCTTTTTTTAATTCCCCAATTATTCTCCCCATAGCAGCTATAGTAACAGGCTTTACATCTGTTAAATATGGTAAACTAAATTCATTTGAAAACATTACTGCATCTACACCACCATTTTGTAATGCAATCAAATCTTTTCTAGCACTTTCTATTACAAATTCCATTCCCTTATCAATATCATATTCAGGATCTCCTGGTAAAGGTTTTAAATGACACATTGCAATAATAGGTTTTTCAACATTAAAAACTTCTTTAATCCACATAAATTATCCTCCATAATTCTTTTGAATGTGATAAAGCTTATTAATCACTATTTTTCTGCAAAGTATTTCTTTAAAGGTATACATGCAAGTACATATATAGCTATTAGAAGTGCTGCAAATACCCAAACATTTCCTAATACCTTCATAATTGATACTAAGATTGCCATAGTTGATCCAAAATCTGTATTTCCATATGTTGCTCCAAGTGTTGATAGTCCTGATACTACAGTAAATATTACACCACCTAAAATTTGAAGTACACCTACAGCTAATCCTGAAATTAAAGCAGATTTCTTGCCTCCATATTTAAATCCAAATACACCTGCTATACCTCCATCAAAGAAAGTAGCTATTATACCAGGTATCATTAGAGTTTTTGAACCTACTGCTAATAAAATGAAGAAGCCTATAAACTCTCCAATAAATGCTCCTAAGAATCCAAGGATAGCTGCAAAAGGTGCAAGTGGGTAAAATACAGGCATGTCCACGCTAGGTACTGCACCTGGAACTAATTTATCAGATATACCTTTAAATGCTGGAACAAGTTCTGCAATCATCATTCTTACACCTGATAATAAAACTACAATACCAACAGTAAAACTAGCTCCTAATTCTAAAGTGAAAACTACCCAATTGGCATTACCAGCTGCTTCTTGTATAGCTTCTTTTCCTGCTAATAAACATCCTCCACCTAATACTATTGTCATTAATAAACAAGTAACTACTGTAGAATCATTAAATAATCTTGTTACAGAAGAGAATTTTCCTGTTGCATTAGTATCTTCTTCTTCTTCTTCAAAAAGTTTTGGATTTTTTTCATCATACTTACCTAATAACATTCCTATTCTTGAACTTATTACAGCTGCCATACCAGAGATATGTCCTAATGTAAAGCTATTGCCTGCAAAAGCTTTAGAATATCTATATGTCCAAGCTGGCATAACAGTCCAATAAATACCACAGAAAATACTACATACTATTAGTAATGTAGTTCCTTCAACTCCAAAGAACCAATGAACTAACCAAACTGTTAATGTAGCAAAAGCTAACATTGTATGAGCTGTTAAGAAAACTACTTTTAAAGGTCCAAACTTAGCTAATAATAAATTAATTAAGAATCCAAACAACATAACTGTAGGTACTATTGCAACTAACTCAGGAATGCTGTTATTTATTGCAGCCATACCTGAATAATTTTCTGTAATTATTCCTGTTATACCAAAATGAGTTTTCAACATTTCCATAACTGGTTTATATGCACCTTGTAGTAAAGTTGATCCTTGCTTAAGTATCATAACCCCTACAATAGCCTTAACTACTCCACTAACTACATCAACAGGTTTTTTCTTTTGTAATAAAAGTCCTATCAAAACTACAATACCCATTACTAGTTCTATTTGCCCAGCAATAGTCTTAAAAATTGTTGTTATAACATTTAAAAATCCCATATGAACCTCCTAAATTATTATATTAATTTTATTAAGTTTTCTAGTTCTTTTATCCAATTATCTAAGAATTTCTCTCCCTTTTCTTTAGTAGCTTTTGTAGCATCTCCAAAAACTCCACTTTCATTAAACTCAATCCAAGGTTTAGGTCTTATATCAATGTCATAAGGTATATCTGGATACTCACAAATTGCCTTACTCATATCAACGCTACTTGAATCGATATGAAGTACTATAGATGTTTCAATTTCTCCTGAATGAAAACCACTATTATTCCATAATTCAGTTTCCATTATTCCCTCTCCGTTCTTCTTTAGGTTCATATAACTCATGTAATAAACATTATTGAAACCCTCTTCATCGAATAGTTCTCTAGCAGCAATTTTTGCAGGTGCAGTATTCCCCCAATGACTAGAAAAAAGTATTATGTTTTTTGCTCCTTTTTTTTCTAAACTACATACTATATCTTTAACTACTTCTATAAATGTTCTTTCTTTCAAAGATATAGTTCCTGGAAAATCTTTTGCAGACCATACTTGTCCATAAGGCAATATAGGTAATACAACACAATCAGTTTTCATTGCCAATTTTTCCGATACATATCTTCCTACTATATTATCTGTATCCAATGTCAAATGATATCCATGCTGTTCAGTAGATCCTAATGGAAGAATAACTGCTTTGGCTTCCTTGATTCTTATCTCTGCTTCCTTCCATGTCATTTCACTAATTAAATACTTTTTCATATTACACCTCCTTTATTAATTGAAATTTCTATTATGTGAAAATTTTTTAGTAGACAAATTAATAAAATACATTTTTATTGCACTTTTCTTTACTGTTCTTTTATTTTCTTTTCTTACTTATATTATACATTTTTTGTATGAATTGTGTCAATATTCTGACAATTTTATTTCTAATTTTATGTTTTATTTTTCTTATTTTTGTCTTTTAATATTTCCATAAATTTTGATACACTTATTTTTTTGTTGAATTGTAACTAACATATGTATATTGTCTTTACAATGATTGTCAGGCATTATCATTATTTAATAGTAGCTTTTTTATTCAGAGATTAAGCAATTTTATTCACTTGGATAGCTAGTGGATTTCCATACAATAAAAAAAGAGCTAAACAATCATTCTTGTTTAACTCTTGTGTTTAAATTAGTATATTTTATTATTAAGAAATAACCTAAACTCTTAGCAAGCCACGGAATCCTCTTGCAGAATAATAAGAATCTGCTCCATTATGATACATAAATACAGTATCATAGCGACGATCACAAAATATTGCACCACTTTTTTTCCTGATATTATCAGGGGTTTTCACCCAACTAGATGTTTTAATATCAAAAACTCCAAGTTTTTGTAAAGCTCGATACTGTTCTTCTGTTAGAATCTCAATTCCCATATCTGAAGCCATATCAACAGCACTACCTTCTGGTTTATTTTTTTCCTTGATTCTAATGCTTCACCATCATAACATAGGCTTCTGCGCCCTTTTGGGCTTTCCTCTGAACAATCACAAAAAATATATTCATCATTTTCTTTATCATAGCCAGTAACATCTGGTTCACCACCAGTTACATCCATTTGATAAAGTGACCATAGTTTTTCAGCATTAATTTCTAACTTATCTTGTACTTTATCCCATTCAATATCTTTATGTCGATTCAAATTCTTCTCAAAACGTTCTTTTAAGATTTCAAGTATATCTTCATGTTCTTTAGGTGATAGTTTTCTTTTCCTATCTTTCATATTAAAACCTCCTAATATAATATTTTTAAGATTATTTTTTTATATTTGTAAGACTTAACATCATTGATCCATAATTAAATTTCCCCTAATAATATTTTAATTTATATATTTTTTTCATATCTACTTATCTGCATATTAATTTCTCATAATTTTGTCTGTATGAAATCTATTAAATGTTATCTCATTATCATTATTTAACTTCAACTCAATATCATCAAAAACATATTTATATTCTAAATTCGAGGATATAAGTCCTAATAGATATAAAAGAGACGTTTCACCAACTCCACTTTCACCTATAATACTAGTAATTTTTCCATCAAATATTTTTATATTTCCAGATTCTACTTGGATATAAAACTTAATTTCAATATAAATTTATTATAATTACATTAGATGCAGTAATAGTATAAAATCAAACTATAAGCAATACCATAAGTGCAGATATTAAATTGCTGCTTAAATTTACTACATCATTATTTATAAATGTAATTCCTTTAATAAGCTTATTAGGTTTCCCATTATACTCTTTCTTTTCTGTAACAGTCTTTAAATCTTCACAATAATATTGAGCTTGCATTGATGCTCCTAATATACTATCAACTATTGAACCAATAAATCCTATAAGAATACAAAGTATAGAATAAATAAAGCTTTGTTTTATGTCTTTATATGTAATAAGAGAAGCTATAAAATATATGCAAGATATAAATGATGCTCCTAGAAAAGAAAATGTTGTACCTAATATACTAATACCACCTGACATACCTTTTTCTAAAGGCTTAAAATTTAATATGCTTATTGGCTTACTTTTACTTAATACCCCTATTTCAGAAGCCCAAGTATCTGCATTAGCTTCAGCAAAGGAAACTGCATAAGCTAATAAAAATACTGGATTTTCAGAAAAATAATATATAATTGCAAATATAAGACCTACTCCTCCATTTGCAAATACTTGCATATAATCACGATTTCCACTTTTCTCATTTAGCTTATCTAAACCTTCTTTATTATAATTTTTAAATTTTGTTAAAATGCTAGAAGATACAAAAAAAGCAACCATTATAATAGAAAACCATAATCCCCCAAAATAATATAAACCTGTTCCAAGTACTGTAGCAGCAATGCAACCACTTTTATTTAACGAGGCCTTCTTATAAGCAACAAAGGCTATTAAAAATGAAAAGGTTAGCCCAACTAAAAAGTCTAACATATTTTACCTCCTAACTTATAGCATAATAAGTAAATAATATAGTAATGAAGTACCTAAAGGTACTGTTAAGTTATCTAATCCATAAGGAGAAAAAGCTTCTAAAACTGTACTTACTGTAGCTAATATTAAGCTATATAAAAGCATATTTACTGGATTAAAAATATAAAGTATAACTAAAGAAACTACAAAGGAAAATAAGAACATAGCTAAGCTTCCTTCAAGACTTTTGTTATTTCCTAATACTTTAAATTTATGCTTTCCATATTTAACTCCTATTATAGCAGCAAAGCCATCACCATAGCCCATAACTAATATACCTAAAGCACCAATGTAAGAAAATTCAGTATTTTTAAAAGTTATAAATGCTAAAATCATTAAAGATAATGCAAAATACACAGTTCCTAAATCATTTTTAGAGCCATCTCTTTCCATAGCCTTAAATATCTGCTTTTTGTATGATATATAATTTATAATAACAAAAAGTGCAGGTACAATAGAAGCATAAATATTATTATTAAAGAAAATCATGGCCACAATCCACCAGTTAGCCACCCCTACATGAATAAATTTTCTGCTATCTTCATTAGCTAATATATTTAATTTATTTAGTAGAGATGAAATCCCAATTATTCCAAATATAAATAGTATAGAAACAATTATTCCAACGATATTAATCAAAAAAACCCTCCTTCATTATTATGTAGTTAAAAAGTTCCAAGAAAAATTACATTGTATAACTTTAAAAATCTTTTTATATATTCCAACATAATTTCTCTTTGTTAAACAATCATAGTTATTTTTTCTAACAGAATTTAATATTTCTTTATATAAAGTAGCTGCAAGTAAAACAGCTCCACTACTATCTTTATCAAAGAGCTTAATTTTTTTATAAGCTTCTTTATATAGCTCTTCTGATATTTTAGCTTCATATTCCCAAAGCTTTATAAAATTATTATTTATTAAATTTGAAGATAAGTCTAAAGATGAGTAATTAAACTTGTCCATAATTTCCCTTGGAATATAAATTCTATTAATCTTCAAATCTTCGCCTATATCTCTTAATATATTAGTTATTTGCATAGCTGTACCAAGCTTTACTGCTACTTCCTCTAGTTCTTTATGGTGTTTTGTTGATAAAATAGGAAGTATCATAAGTCCTACAGTTCCTGCTACGTAATAACAATAATTTATTAATTCATCTTGAGTTTCAATATTTTTAAAATTAGCATCCATTAATTGGCCCTCAATCATTTCAAAAAATGGCTTTATATCCATATTATAATTTTTAAAAACTTCTTCTAAGGCTCTCCATAAAGGCTTATCCACAATTTCACCTTTACTAAATAAGCTTAGTTCATCTTTAAATAAATGAAGGCTCTCTGTATCATTCCTTAAATCTATTAAATCATCAGCTGTTCTACAAAATGCATATACTACAAAAATTGCATTAGCTTTATCCTTTGGTAATCTAGAAAAAGCTTTATAAAAGCTTTTAGAATTCTCTTTTATTATCTCTTTACAATATAAAAAATCATTATCTAGTGGCATAAAAACACCTCCTTCAATTAATGTATATATATTATACCTAATATTAATTATCTTTTAAATAAAATTATCATTTAAAATTCCCATTATTTTATAAATATAGTATACTAGTGTGTAAGAGTCAGGTTATATTTTATTAGGAGTGGTTAAATTGAGAAAAAAATCATTGTTGTAGGTGCAGGTGTTGGAGGCTTAGCTACAGCTATAAGATTGCAATCCAAGGGCTATGAGGTAGAAATATTTGAAAAGGAATCCATGGTTGGTGGTAAGATGCATCAAATCCAAGGTAATGGATTCAAATTTGATTTAGGACCTACCATAGTAATGATGCCTCAAATTTATAATGAAGTTTTTGAGGTAGCTGGTAAAGATCCAAAGGACTATATACCTATGGAAAACTTAGATCCTGTTTATTCTTTAACTTTTGATGATGGTAAAAGAGTTTCAGTTTCTACAGATTTAGTTAAGTTAACAAAGTTTCTTGAAGAAATAAGCTATGAAGAAGCTCAAGGTTATATGAGCTATTTAGCTGATGTTTATAAAAGATACTTAGTTGCAAAGGATCATTTTATAGAGAAATCCTTTAGAGGACCTAAAGATTTCTATAATCCAAAAACATTAAGACAAGCCTTAAAACTAAAAACCTTCGATAGTGCTTATCACAGCATATCTAAATATGTAAAAGATGATAAACTAAGAAAATTATTAAGCTTCCAAACCTTATATATTGGAATTTCGCCTTATAATGGTCCTTCTATCTACACAATTATACCTATGATAGAAATGGTATATGGAGTATGGTTTATTAAAGGTGGAATGTATACTATGGCTAAGTCTATGGAGAAATTATTTATTGAGTTAGGCGGAAAGATAAATTTAAACTCCTCAATAGATGAAATAGTCATTGAAAATGGAAAAGCAGTTGGAATAAAGCTAGATTCAAAAGAAATAAAAGCAGACTCTATAGTTTGTAATGCTGATTTCCCATATGCTATGAAAAATTTAATTAAAGAAGAAAAATATAAAGGTAAGTATACAGACAAGAAGATAGATAAAATGAAATATTCTTGTTCATGTTTTTTAATGTACTTAGGCTTAAAAGAAAAGCTAGAGGATTTTGAAGTTCATAATATCTTCTTTGCTAAGGATTTTGATAAAAATATTAGTGATATTTTTGATGGAATATTACCAGATGATCCTTCTATTTATCTTTATCTTCCTACAAAGGTTGATGCTTCTTTAGCACCAGAAGGAAACGAATGCTTATATGTATTAGTACCTATTCCAGAGCTTTCAAGAGATAAAATTGTATGGAATGATGAAACTATAGCTAATTATAGAAGCAAAATTCTAGATATAATTAAGGATAAAACAAAAATAGATAATTTTGAGGATTTAATAGAGTTTGAAAGAATAGTAACTCCAAAGGATTTTGAAGGAAGGTTTAATGCTTACAATGGAGCAACTTTTGGACTAGCTCCAACTTTATTCCAAAGCAATTATTATAGACCTCATAATAAAGCTTCACATTGTGAAAACCTATATTTTGTAGGAAGCAGTGTCCACCCTGGAGCAGGAGTTCCTATAGTATTAACTTCAGCCAAGCTTACAGCTAATGAAGTTATGAAGGATGATGGGATAATTTAATAAAAAAAGAATAATTAAAACATAAAAAACTAGTCAATATTTTTTAATATTTGACTAGTTTTTATTGTAAATAATTTAATTAATCTCTAAATATTTTAATTAGTTTTAACTTTCTTCTCTTCTTTATATAACATTAGAACAATCAAAGCTAATAATGAAGCAATTGTAACTGTTGCATAAACTTCTTGGAAGCCCTTATTTAGTGTAGTTTGGAATTCATCTTCAATTAAATCTCTACTATTTTCAATATCTGTTAGATAATTATCTTTTCCAGTTTCAAAGGCCTTTGGAATAGCTTCTTTTAACGCTTTCATTTTTGATAATGTATCTTCCATTTGAGTTTTAGCTACATTCATCTTATCAATTGTTGGCTTTGTTCCTGGATTGCTTGGCATTGCATTTATTCCTTGTGTTAATTGTAAAGCAGAGTCATTAAGAGAATTAATTCCAGAATCTATTCCTCCATTTATTTTTTCAATTACAGAAGGTGTCATTTGTGCAAACATATAGTCTGCCATAGTCTTTGTATTATCAGTAATTGTTGTAACATCTGAAGTTTTTAATAATTCTACGATTTCATCTGATAATTTGAAATTATCATTTTTACTATTCATATCAAATTTTATAGTTTCCATTGATGATAAATCTGGTATATTTGCATCTTTAAGCTTCTCTGCCATAGAAGGATTTTCTTTTAGCTTACTAAACTGATCATTTAACTCCTTAGCATATGGAAGCTGTGGAACATGTACTTCATTAGGTATAATATTCATAATATTAGCTTGTACTGACATTCCAGCATGTGAAATAAATCCTATCATTATTGCAGGAGCAATAGAAGTGCCAATAGATCTAATTAATGAAACAGCTGCTAATACTGAATTTGATTCTTCAAATTTAGTGTTATCAAGCATCATATAATTTATTGGTGTTCCCATAGTAAAGCCTATTCCTGTTCCTAGTAAAATTAAACATATTACTATTGAAATTAAGCTTGGATTTTTTGCAGCATAAAATATAATATATAAAGATCCTAGTATAGAAGCAACAAAGCCAGTACCAAGTACGATCTTAGCACCATATTTATCAATTAATTTTCCTGAGAATGGTGCTCCAATTCCTGCAAATAACCCTAAAATAATAACGAAATATCCACCACTACCTGAAGCTATTTTCAATGAATTTTCAGAGAATTGAGGAACAAATATAATTCCCATAATAATAATTCCTGTTATAAAAGCAATAAAGAATGTAATTATAATTCTAATATTTTTAAAATATGAAATATTAAGTACTGGATCTTCTGCTTTCTTTTCTATTAATATAAATATTGGTAGTAAAACTACAAATACTATTAAGAAAGGATAAACAGATGTACTTAAGAAGGTATCTTTAAAATTATAATAATCAATATTTTTAAGTCCATATAAAATAGAAAGTACCATTAAAGTTAATGTTGTAATTCCTAAAATATCAATCTTTTTAACATCTGTCATCTTAGTATTTGGAAGTGTTTTAAGTCCTGCTATTATAATAAATATTGTAATTGGAATATTTATATAAAATATAAATTGCCAATTGTTTTGACCAAATATATCTATAATTGCACTACCAGCAGATGCTCCAAAAATATTAGCAATTCCATAAACTCCACCTACTAATCCA
Organism: Clostridium sp. SGI.024; assembly: GCF_050315195.1. Lineage (NCBI taxonomy): Bacteria > Bacillati > Bacillota > Clostridia > Eubacteriales > Clostridiaceae > Clostridium > Clostridium sp. SGI.024. The sequence continues at coordinate 14,175 of NZ_JBNPON010000030.1, forward strand.
AGTGCAAGCCCTCTTTTTTCTTTTGGGAATGTTGTACCGAATTCAGCTGTTGCAATAGGAAGAATTCCACCTCCACCAATAGCTTGAATAACTCTTGAAATTAGTAATACAGAAAAGCTTCCCATATTTTGTGATAAACCACAGAATAAAGAGCCAATACCAAATAAAGATATACTTGTTAAGTAAACATACTTTCTTCCGTATTTATCAGCTAACTTACCCATAATAGGAATACTTGCTGCATATGCAAGAGTATAAATAGTTATCATCCATATTCCTGTATTATCATTTACCATTAGGTCATTTTGGATTATAGTTCTTGCAGGTGTTACTATCCCTGTATCTATAGCACCCATAAATATGCCTAACAAATATACAGCCATAATTAATCCTAAGTTCAATTTTTTCTCTTTTACCCTCATAAACCCTTTCCCCTTTCAATTTCTAATCTAAATATTTAGCAACATTTTCTGCCATTTTACCTGTAAGTCTTTTCACACAATCAATATCTTCCTTACTCATTTCTCCATAAAGAATCTTATTCCAGTCATCAAATATAGTATTTATATATTCCATAATATATGCACTTTTTTCTGTAAGTGAAATAATATTTTCTCTCTTGTTATTAGGATTTTGTTCTCTCTTTATAAAGCCTTTATCTTCAAGCCTAGTTAAGGTTTTTGCTACCATACCTTTATCAATCATGTACCTTTTTGAAATGCTCTCTTGGTTTACGTTTTCATTTTTTGATAAAAATATAATGATAATCTGTTCCCCAAAAGTCAAATCAAATTCTCTTAATCTCTTTTCAGTAAAGTTTCTCCAATATCGTACTATAACCTCAAAGTTATCCATATCAATCCTCCATTTATATTAAAACTGTAATATTAATGTTGTAATTTACAACAGTTGATTTTTACCACAATACCTATAATAATCCTTTAATTTTTTAATCACAATATCCATTTTCGCTTATTATCCCTTGATATTTACTAAAAAATGCCAATTTAAGTAAACTATTATAATATTATATAGGTTATCATTTTTTCAGCTTGAAATTTTTAATAATAAAAAAGGAGTAACGATTAATCACCATCACTCCCTATATTTAATATGTTAATTACTTTTTAAATTAATTATTTTACTCTATGTTCCCCTTTATTGGCACTTCTTAATCCAATTTCAGTGCCATTTTTAAGTCTTTTAATATTTTCAACATGTTTATAAAACATTACAAGAGTTGCCACAGACAAGATGAAAAAAGCTATAAGATTCTTATTAAATAATCCAATATAAGCTGGTGCAGAAATTATAGTTGTAAATGTTGCAGTCACAATATAATCAGTAATTAAAGTTAAAAGTGCACACATAACAATTAAAGCTATGGCAAACTTCCAATCTAGTGCAATAGTCATACCTATATAAGAAGCAAGTCCTTTACCGCCTTTAAATTTTAAGTAAAAAGGAAAAATATGTCCAATAACACAGGCTACTCCTGCTAATTCTGCCACATAAGGTAAATCAGCAAATAAATATCTTGCTAACATAATAGCTATATAAGCTTTTAAAATATCATGTAAAGCTACTAAAATACCAGCTTTCCATCCCATTATAACAACCATGTTAGATGCTCCTAAATTACCAGAACCCTTCTTAGCTACATTAATATTATTTAATCTTCCTAAATAATATGACATACTGGAGCTTCCAATTAAGTAACCTATTAAAATAACTATGAGATACCTCATTGTAATCCCCCATCTTCCTAATAATCTTGTTTTATCCTTCCATTTTTAATATATCATAATCTATCTTTTCTTCCTATATTCTTCTTTATTTTTTATAATTAAAATACATGAAAATAACATAGAATTCATAAAACTTCATAAAAGAAGAGCTATCGCTAGCAGATTTTTACCCACTAATACGATAGCTCTTTTTCTATATCTTTTATGTATTTATTAATATCTTGATACTTTACCTAAGGAATACTCAAAGTATGGTTCATTGTCAGCTTGGTAACCAATATATAATCCGTAATTCATAAATTCATCTACTGTTGTGTAATTATTATTAGAAAGATTGATTGTTAAACTTCCTGTGAATTTACCCTTTACTGCTTGTCTAATTTCCTCAAGAATAGCTTTTTCCACATCGTTTCCTACAAATTCGAATGATGTTGGTTCAAACATGTAAACCTGGTCAATTTTTGAAAATTCGTTAGTATGCTTGTTCAATACATCTCTAACTACTGAAAGCGACAAATCAATTGTTTCCTTGGCGATGGTTTGGTCTGATTTAAATATCGCTTTCGTTAAGTTATAATCTTCTACCGCTAATGTTGGAACTGGGTCAAAATGTTGTGTTTTACGTGGTTTGTGATTTTGTAGGCTTGACTGTCCTTTTAATAACCAGTTATTTCCTCCCCAAGTTGAATCAACCATGTACCATTGATCATCCACATTTACATAGTTCCATGCGTGATAACCAGCAGATGTATCTCCTGTCATATAAATCGCTTCTAATCCAGCACGTTGTAATATGTATAGGAATCCAAATGAATATCCTCCACAGATTGCGACTTGATTTGTTAACGCACCCACCGCATTTCCAATTTCTGAACCTCTACCATATTTCATAGTAGAATGATATTTTTCGTATAAAGCTTTTACTTTTTGGGATTCTGTCATGCGTGGATTAACCACACTTAACACTTCTGAAACATACTTTTCCATACCAATTAATGTTTTTTGGTAGGCGTTATCACCCATATATACACCAGCAATATTGAAGGAAACTGTTTCTACATTTCCTTCTGCATCTGTTTTATATTTTTGTGTTGTGTTACGAATATGAAATAAACGAGCATCACTAGCATTAAGATATTTAGTCAGATTTTTAATATCTTCACCCTTTACGGTAATACCTTCTTCTTTTAGATTAAGAGTAAATAGGCCATCACCTCCGTTGGCAGGCTTCGTTAAATTATCATAATTCTTAATAGGATTGAAAGCTAATAGCTCTTTTATCACATAATCCCATGCTTTTTTACCTTCTTCACTCAGTAAAGAACGTCCGTAATATTGGTTTGGTGCAAATGGTAGTTGTAATTGTTCGGCTGTTGCCTGTTTTACCAGTAGACCCTGTGAATTAGCTAAATAGCCTTGTAGCCCTTGGTTGACTACTGATTGACTTTGTAGTTCTTCTGCTGCAGCTACATGAGTAATAGGGGTAGAAATAAATAAAATAGCAGCCGAAAGACCAATTGAAGCAAAGCTTGTCAATTTTTTCTTCATTTTTTGTTTCATCATATCTCTCTCCTTATATATTAATACAATCTGTTAAGTTATATGAACATTACTCTTATCAAATTTAGGAAATAAAATAAGTTTAACCAAAATCAATATCCCCTAAAAAATGAAATAAGAACAATGAACAAAACAAATATAAAATCTCCTAGCTGTCATTCAAATGAATTATATAAGTTTGGTTTAGAAAATCAAGCTAATCAAAAATATTAATGTCAATCTAGTGAAAATCTCTTCAGCTCTCTTTCTTTAAAAGTAATAGATTTTTAATTAAACATTATCATTATTGATTTGACCTTATACTACCTAAATAATACCTCAAACTGAATTATGATTATTAGCAAGTCTATGAAACAATCCCCAGTTTTATAGTATTTTTCATTTTGATTTTAACTTCATAAAAAACTCATCTTTAGATTAAATATATATTTATTATATATATTTAAGTCGTTTTTTTATGTCGAAATTTGTAATATAACCAAAAAAATAATTAACAATATTTTTCGACATGCTCTTTTTGTAAAAAATATTCGTGCAATACTTCTTAGTAAAAGTATATATTCTCTAAAATTTAAGCCATTTATACGATATTCTATAATATAAATATACTAGTTACATCAACTGTATAACTCTCAGTAATAGCTCCATTAGAAGATGGTGATTAATATTTTTGATGCTTACATAATATTGTTGTAAAATTCCTGAATAAATTTCTCTTCTTTTTTCAGAATAATGTTACTTATATTATTCTTATCAATATATTTTAAATCTTTTCTTTTAAAAAATGAAATGATTGTTGGTAAACATTGATGTTCTTTTGAAGAAGTATAATAATACTGTTTAAGATCTAAAAAGAATATGTTACCTTTCTTTGTGGTTACTTTAAAAAAGAAATCTTCCCTCATAGTCGATTGAAATCTAGGTGTGTATGCACCAAAGGCAAAAGCTTTATCTGGATTTACTTTAAATGGTTTAAAAGTAATTTCTATTGAATCAATTTCTGAATATTTTACAAATGTTGTCTTTCTCAAATAAAAGAATGCCTTAATAGGTAAAATATATTCATCAAAATATCCTTTAATTCCAGGAGTTCTTAAATATGGAGTTGCATAGCTAATACCTTTCTTATTAATAGTCCAATATGAATAATATCTCTTATAATCAAATGGTAATGCTAAAACAATTAGGCTATATAATATAAAAGTTACAATAATGGACCAACATAAAAATGTTATAGTGTTATTAATTGTTTCTTCTTTTACAAATAATATTCCTAATATTAAAATTATCATTAATATTAGTATAGGAATTTTACTTTTAGGCTTTCCAAAGTTAAAAGGAAAATATAGATAAGGTTCACCTGTTATCAATTCATCTAAAGATATATTTAGTAATCCACTTAATAAAATTAAATTATCTATGCTTGGTAATGTTTCTCCATTTTCCCATTTGGATACAGATTGTCTAGCTATATTAAGCTTTTCTGCTAATTGCTCTTGAGATAAATTATTTTCTTGTCTAAATTTTTTTATGTTTTCTGATATTGTCATTTTCATCACATCCTTTCGATAAAATTATATTAAAAAAAGTACTTTTATTACACGCACTTATTAAGTGCATGTAATAAAAACAAAAGAAAATAATGAAAAAATTCTACATAAATTGGTAAAATCCTCTATTTTAAATACTATTTTTCCTTAATTATCCTCATACTCTTTTAACAACTTATAAAAAGTATTTCTTTTAGTTCTAACATTAACAGATACCTTTATTTCTTAATAATTTAATAACTCTTTGTTACTTAAACTTATTGTAAATCCGAAGAAAGTTTAATTTCTATAGCTTTCAGATTCAAGATTAAGGCAAAAAAAGAGCCAAGCAACTATCTTGCTCAGCTCCTCTATTTATCTTTATTTATTTCTTTATTAACTTAACTACACCTTCCGCATGTGGGGTATTTGGAAACATATCCTTAACGCAGCTTTCTACTATTTCGTATCCAGCTTCCATTAATACCTTTAGGTTATCTACTAAGGTTTTTGGATTACATGATACATAAATTATTTCCTTTGCATTAAATTTAATTACGTATTCTAATGCTTTTGGATGTACTCCACTTCTTGGTGGGTCTAGGATTATTGTATCTGGTTTATCCTTAACATTTTTTATTATTTCTGCTACGTCTCCTGCTAGGAATTCACAGTTATTTAAGTTGTTTAATTTAGCATTTTCCTTTGCTGCTTCTACTGCTTCTTCTATAAGTTCTATACCAACAACTTTTTTTGCATTAGCTGCTGCTATTTGGCCTATAGTTCCTGTTCCACAATAAAGGTCAAATACTACCTTATCCTTTGATTCTCCTATGTAATCTCTAACTATGCTATAAAGGCTTTCTGCTCCCTTAGTATTAGTTTGGAAAAAAGAGAAAGGAGATATTTTGAATTTTAATCCTAAAAGATCTTCTGTTATATAATCTTTTCCATATAATAAGTTAACTTTTTCTGGTACTACTGCATCTGAAAATGAATTATTTTCTGTATGTAAAATTGATACTAAAGTTCCTTTATAGTTTTGACTTTTTAGTATTTCTACATATTCTGTTAAATCAAAATCAATTTGAGTTGTAGTAACTAAGTTAATCATTAATTCACCTGTATTAATAGCTTTTCTAATAACAAGGTGTCTTAAATAGCCTTCTCTTTTCATAACTCTATAATAAGGTAGATTTTGAGTTCTGAAGTAATCAACTGTAGCTTTAATTACAGTTCTAAAGTCTTCATCTACTATTAAGCATTTATCTACTGTAATTATTCCAAAGGATTTCCCCTTCATATGCATTCCTAAAGTTAATTCTCCACCTTTTTCGAAATCTCCAAAGGTAAATTCCATTTTATTTCTATATTCCCATTGTTCCTTACTGCCTACTATTCCCTTATAATTATTAAGTGGTAAATTTGCTTCTTCAAATAAAGCTTTAAACTCATCACTTAATAGCTCTAATTGCTTTTCATAAGTTAAATTTTGTGATGTACAACCACCACAAATTCCAAAATGCTCACAAGATGGGTTTATTTCATAATCTGCTCTTTCATCTACTGAAATAAGCTTTAATTCTGCAAAGGCTTCTCTTTTCTTTTTTACTCTTCCAGTTACTGTTTGACCTGGGAAGGCACCCTTTACGTATATTTTTTTACCTTCTAAAGTCCCAATTCCTGTTGATGGAAACTCAGTTTTATCTATTTTAACTTGAATAGTACTTCCTTTTCTCATGTTAACTCCTAAGTAAAATTATTTTAACACTGTCTTTCTTCCTATAGTATCTTTTAATTTAGTTGATGTACAGATTGGTGAATATACTATATTAACTATAACATACATTATTAAGAACATTGGCTCTCTTTCTGCAATATAAAAACCAAATAGTTTTAATACTAAATCTGTAACTATTATCAATAGTAATGCTAATGCTATACTAATAATTTGATCTACTACTCCCGCTAAAATTCTTTTAAAAAATTTTAATGCTTTACTATCCTCTTCTTTTTTTGTTTCTTCTGCTATTTCTTCTGCGGTTTCAATTTCATTAATTTCTTCTTTAACTTCATTATTTAATTCTTCATTGTTTAATTCTTTATTATCCAAAGTAGTATCATCCTAAATTATATTAATTTTTAAAATTATAAGTTTTTGAATCTATTTTATATAATAAAAAGTCATCCTTAACTGTTATTGTCTCAACTAATCCATTTAAATTAGTTTCTATAGTTCCATTGGCATTTTTATTCTTAACTATATCTATTATTTTTTCGTTTATTTCTGAATAATCTCTATCCTTATTATTAGTCATAGCTTCAGAAAAAATTGCTATAGAAATCTCTTTAAAATCAAATTTATCTTCATTTTTAATTTGATCTATGTCTAATTTAAATCCTATTTTCATACCTAGATTTCCCCTTGCCATATCTGTTCCATATGTTTTAAAGCCATAATACATACTTTCCATTCTATTAGGCTCTGGATTTAAATTGTCTAAATAAATATATCTGTCAGTAACACTTTCACCATTTTCATCTTTGATTTTTTCTTCCTTTATATAATCTAATCCATAGAAGTTAGCTGCCTCTTCAATTCTAGCTGTTATTTCATCATTTAATTTAGATACTTCTTCTATGGTGTAATCATTAGCCCATTCTCCTTCACCTATGAAAACTTCATTGCTTTCATTACTTTTTGAACTTTCCTCTACTTTAGCTTCTTCCTTTTTATTATCCTTCGAAGATGGACTGCATGCTACCAAAGATACAATAGTTACTCCACTTAAAATTGCTATTAATATTTTTTTAATCATAATATCCTCCTTAGGATGCATCCCTTATAAAACATCTTTTATATATTTTCCTAAATTCATCTTATTATAACACTAAAGCCCTTGCATTAAAAGGGCTTGACACCTAACTGTCATAATTCATAATTTCAATTTCTGTTATAAAATACAAAAGCAAAATAAATTGAATTATATCCATTTATTTTGCTTATTATAAATTATTTTACTACTTGTGATACTATAATAGCTATTCCAATTAATGCTCCTGCTAAAAATATAGCTACTGCAACATTGCCTTTTTCTAGTTCCTTATTAAAATCTGCTGGTATAATTGCATCAAATATTTTATAGCCTGCAACTAATACAAGAATTCCAGCAGCTCCAAATAATAAACTTAATAATAGATTCATAAGTGTGTTTAATACTATCTCCATAAAAGATCCCCCTTCAAATTATATAAGATAATTTTATCACAAAATATACCATCTTGTACTTATTATTTGTAAATTTATTCAAATGCTTATTTTATCTTTTATTTTTTCAAAAGTCTTATCTCCAATACCCTCAACATTTTTAATATCCTCAATAGATTTAAAACCTCCACTTTTTTCTCTATAGTCTATTATACTTTGTGCTTTAACTTCTCCTATTCCATTTATATTTTGTAATTCACTTAAGGAAGCAGAATTAATATTTATAATTCCATCCTTAGAATCATTGCTACTATTATTTGTAATAGTATCACTTATAACACTTTCATTATTAGGTATTACTATAAGCTGATTATTTTTTAATTTTTCTGCCCTATTTATTTTATTTATATTAGCTTTTTCTGTTAGGCCTCCAGCTATATTAATTAAATCTCTTATTATACTGCCTTCATCAACCTCATATACATCTGGCTTTTTTACTTCTCCCTTAATTTCTACAAGTATCTTATTTTTATTAGAAGTAATTACATTATTTCCACTAGTTTTTAGGCTCTCTTCATCTAAATTATTCTCTTTGCCTTCCTCTTCAACAAATATATTTTTCATGTATTCATCTTTAAATACCTTGGATTTATTTTGACCATATAAATAAAATGATGTAACAATACAAAATAAGCCTAAAATAATTAATATACAATTTTTTAAATTTAATATACTTTTTATCTTTTTATCCATTAATTCCTCCATATAAATAATTATTCCTTATAATTATTAACTAATTATTAAAATTTACTCTATTTCCTTTTAATTATCTATAAATTATAGAAACCTTTTAAAATATTTGATAGAATAATTTTGTCTATATGAAAACGTCAAAAAATGGGAGAATTATTATGAAAAATTTATTTAAGAGAATTCTTCTATCCACTTTATTAATAAGTAGTATTTTTACTAGCATTAATTTTTCAAAAGTAAAGGCTACTGAATTGCCACCTGTTTATTCAGAAGGTGCAGTTTTAATGGATGGAAGAACAGGTAAAATACTTTATTCTAAAAATGAACATACTCAATATGAACCAGCTTCAACAACAAAGGTAATGACAGCACTAGTTGTTCTAGAGAATGTAAAATTAACGGATAAAGTTACAGTTGGAGAAAATCCACCTTTAGTTGATGGCTCTGCAATAGGTATTCAAAAAGGGGAGATTTATACCGTTGAAGAGCTTATGCTTGGACTACTACTAGAATCGGGAAATGATTGTGCAGAGGCATTAGCTGAATATGTAGCTGGTTCTAATGCAGAGTTTGCTAAACTTATGAATGCTAAAGCAAAAGAACTTGGAGCTTTAAATACAAATTTTATGAATCCTAGTGGTCTTCATGAAGATGGACATGTAACAACTGCTTATGATTTAGCACTTATAATGAAAGCTGCTGCACATAATGAAGATTTTGTAAGAATTGCTAAAACTGAATCTTATAAATATGTAAATCAACCATTTTCTGATGGTAGTGAAAAATGGGCAACAAATAGAAATCAACTTTTTAATGAGTACAGCCCTTATTTTTATTCTAATACTTACTGTGGGAAAAATGGATATACTCCTGAAGCTAATCATTCATACACTGCAGCTGCTGTAAAAGGTGATCAAATGCTTATAGGAGCCTTTGTAAATGCTACTGATAAAGATAGTTTTTATACTAATATAGGTCCATTATTTGATTATGGTTTTGATAATTTTGAAACAATAAAATTAATTAGTGCAAATGAAACATTAGATACTTACAAAATTAATGATGCCATAACTCTTCCTTTATTAGCTAAAAATGACTTTTACTATACTAAAGCTAAATCTGAAGAAGCACCTAAATATTCAATCGAATATGATAAAAGTGACATAAGTAAACAAGATATTAAATTAAATGATATATTATTTAAAGCTAAGATTAATATTGATGGGAAAACTGTATCTACAATAGATTTAATAAGTGGAGCTAATAGAGAATATAATTCTAAAATTAAGCTAAAGGAAACTATCTCAGAGTTTACTAAGAAACCTAGTAACATAATTTACACAGTTATACTTGTTTTTATATGCTTAGTATTCTTAAGACTTACCTTCTTATCAATTAAAAGAAGAAGAGTAAGAAGAAAACGTCCTAGATTTAAGTAATAAAAATGGAGCCTTAAAAAGCTCCATTTTTATTACTTAATTTTATTAATTAAATTATCTATATCCTTTGGTAGATCCGCTCTTAACTTTAGAGGTTTCTTTGTTCTTGGAGATTTAAAATCTAGTCCATAGGCATGTAGTGCTTGCCTTCTTATAATTTCACTATCTTCTTCGCTTCCATATAAGGTATCTCCCCAAATTGGATGACCTAAGGAACTTAAATGTACTCTTATTTGATGGGTTCTTCCTGTTTCTAATAAACATTCTACTAAATCAGAGTTTTCAAATCTTTCTATAACCTTGTAATGTGTTATACTCCTTTGACCTCTTTTATCAATAACCCTTCTTATAGTTCCCTCTTCTTCTGGTCTATAAATAGGCAAGTCTATAGTTCCTTCCATTTCTTCCATATGTCCATGAACTACAGCTAAATATCTTTTTTCTATATTATTTAAAGTCATTTCCTTTGATAATTCCATATGAGCATATTGATTCTTACCAATTATTATTAGCCCAGAAGTATCCATATCTAGCCTACTTACCAATCTTACTATGCATTTTTGATTGCTTTCTTTAAAGTAATACATCAAGGCATTAGCAAGGGTTCCACTTTGATGCCTTTTAGTTGGATGTACTACCATATTGGGTTCCTTATTTACTACTATAATATCTTCATCTTCATAAACTATATCTATAGGAATATTTTCCGGATCTATATTTTGAGTTTCCTCTTTCATTAAATTGATTAATATATTATCATTTCCCTTTAAAATATAATTCATTTTAACAGCTTTATTATTAGCAAATATTCTTTTATCTATTGAAGCTCCCCTAATTAACCTAGAAGAAAGCCCAAGTTCCTCTTTTAAATATTCTCTTATTTTTCTTCCTTGGTACTCCATAGGAACTACTTTTTTAATAGTACTCATATTTCCTCCTAATTAAATAGGTTATAGTCTTCTCCTAAAAGTATTACAGCATCATATTCCTTGTATTCAGGGTTACTTATTTTTTCAAACTTTTCTATATCCATATCACTTTTTAATAGTTGCTTTAATTCTTTATTTTCAGTTTGTATTATGCTTTTTGAAACTGGAGTAGTATTTCCAACTTCAACATTTACATAACCTAAGGATTCTAAATTATCTCTTACATTAGAAGCTAAACCATTTACCGTTGTTCCATTTAATACTAGTATCCTTACCGCTTCTCTTTTTGTAGATGTTATACTATCAGCTTCAGATGAATTTTCAGTATTTAAAGCATTAATTAAATCTCTATTTAATTCCTCATTTGCAATTAAGAAAGATTCTCCGTAAATAGTTGTCGGTTCTCCTTTAAGTGTAGTCATGATTATGTCTTCTGACTTTAGCCTTAACATCTTCATGCCTAAGGAAATAATTTTATTTGCTGGTATATTAGTATCAACATTTTCACTAATTGACTCTAATATTTTAGGTGCCTTAAAAATTATACTTGGCCTTAAGGCCTTATCTATAACCTTACTAATAAATTGTTGTTGGTTATTAATTCTACCTAAATCTCCTTCTTCTCCACCTGTTCCATCGTTATTTTTTCTCCATCTAAAGAATTCTTCTGCTTTTTTACCGTCTAACAAAACAGTTTCTCCTGCTTTAAAATTAATATGGAGATCTTGTTCATCATCATCATAATACATATCTTGTGTTATCTTCATTTCAACTCCACCTAAGGCATCTATAACACTTCTAAAGGCATTGTAATCTACTTCCACTATATAATTAAGCTTTATACCTAATAAATCTTCTACATGCATTTTTATTTCATCTTCTCCACCTAAAACATAAGCAGCATTTATCTTCCAATACCTTCTAAGTTCACCTGTATCTAAATATGCATCTACTTCAATCATAATATCTCTTGGCACCGATACTATATGAACCTTTTTAGTATTAGGATTATAGTTAAATACCATTATGGTATCACTTCTTCTTCTAGCTTTATTTTCTTGATTATCAGTATCTCCTACATCCATACCTAGAATCAAAATGTTTATTGAGTCTTTTGAGGATTCTGGTGGTATTCCATTTCCTAACTTATCAGTTTTTAATCCTGAAATAAAAGAATATCCATATATTACACCAGCAAATATTAAAACTATCATAAGAGTAATTATTGAAAATACTATTCTCTTTCTTCTTCTTTTTCTTCTTTTTCTTCTTTTAGCTTCTATTACTTTTCTTCTTTTTATTCTTTCTTCTCTTGTTAGTATTCTTTTTTGTCTATTTCCACCATCTTCTCTGATATTACCCATCTCTAATTCCCCTCTAAATAATTATTTATTCAGCAATAAATAATTTCTTGCCTTAATACTATTTATATTAATAGGAACATCCTTATTTAACAAATACTTAATAGTATGATTTAAACCTTGAAGAACACCATTATCCAAGTCTTTAAAAGTCTCTCTTCTTAGAACATCCACACCTTTGAAATTTCTATTTGGCTCTATCATATCTGCCATATAGATTACTTTATCTAATTTACTCATATTTTCTTTACCAGTAGTATGCCATCTCATAGCACTTAAAATTTCTTCATCTTCAATTTTAAATACTTCTTTAGCTACTATTGGTCCAACAATGCTATGCCAAATTTCTTGATTTTCTTCTTCATCATAAGATAGCTCTATATTATTTTTATCTATTATTTCTTTTAATTCATAAATTGTCATATTTTTAGCTATATCATGAGCTAAAGCAGCAATTTCTGCTTTTTTTTCATCTACCTCATTAATTTGGGCTAATTTTATTGCTGTTTCAACTACACCTAATACATGAATATATCTATTCTCAATTAAGTTATTTTTAAGGTAGACTTTCATTTCATCTATACTAATCATACTTCTCTCCTTAAATATCACTTTTTTTATAGCTTAATATTATTACAGTAATTATATATATTATTCTCCTTAATATAATTCAAAACCTCTTTAGAAAGAAAAAAATCTACTCTTTTCCCTTCACTAATTCTCTGTCTAATCATAGAGGATGAAATTTCTAAGTCTATTATATCTAAAAATTTTATACTTGTGTTAAACTTCATTTCGATTTTCTCTTTTTGAATTATTAAGTTTTTCTTAATGTAACCTGGCCTATTAAAAACTACTAGCCTTGCAAGCTTAAATATTTCTTGTGGATTTTTCCACTTTTCAATATCCATAAGGCAATCAGCACCTGTAATAAAAAATAATTCAGTATCTTTTTCTTTAAACTTTTCTAAAGTTTCATAGGTGTAACTATATCCTTTTTTATCAATTTCGTAATTACTTATTTCAAAATCCTCATAATTTTTTATAGCTTCACAAACCATATTATACCTTAAGGAAGCCTTTAATACCTCTTTATCTCTCTTATGAGGCGGGCTTCCTGCTGGTATAAATATTATTTTATCTAAGTTCAATTGGCTCTTAGCTTCATATGCTATATATAAATGAGCTAAGTGAATAGGATTAAAGGTTCCTCCTAATATACCAACTTTTTTCATATTATTACCTAGGTAATTCTATCTTTGGCTTTTTTGAGGATTTTTTATATAAAACTATTTTACTACCAATTGCTTGAATTCCTTCGCAATTAATTTTTTCACATATTTTATTTGATGCTTCTCTTGCAGCTAAACCACTATTTTCAAGCACCTTTATTTTAATTAATTCTCTTGCTTCTAAAGCTTCTTCTAATTGCTTTAAAAAAGTTTCTTCTATTCCATTCTTTCCTATTTGGAATATTGGATCCATATTATTTGCAAGCCCTCTTAAATAAGCTCTTTGCTTCCCTGTTATCATCTTTTTCCTCCTAAATATTATAATACATATTCAAATTCAAAATCATTAAGTCTTACCATGTCTCCATCTTCAATGCCCATTTCTCTAAGGGTATCGAATACTCCCTTATTTCTTAATACCTTATGGAAGTATCTTAAAGAATCAGCATCATGTATATTAACTGAGTTTAATAATCTATCTACAAATGATCCATAAACTACATATACCTTATTTCCTTCTTCTCCATCTTCAACAGAAACATCATATGTAAATCTCTTTTCTTCTTGAACAAATCTTTCTTCTTCACTAATTTCTAAATCAGTAATTGGAATTTCTGTAAGCATTCTTCCTGCTTCTTTAATAATTTCATCTACTCCTGATTTAGTAGCTGCTGACATCTTATATACCTTATCAAAGCCTAATTCATTTACCTTTTTCTTAAAGTCTTCATAAACTTCTTCATCATAAAGCATATCTGCCTTATTAGCTACAACTATTTGTGGTCTATCCCAAAGCTTAACTGAATATTTCTTAAGTTCTTCGTTTATCTTAACGAAATCTTCAAAGGCATCTCTTCCTTCAATTCCTGATATATCAACAACATGTATTAATAATCTAGTTCTTTCTATATGTCTTAAGAAGTCTAAACCTAATCCAACACCTTCAGCAGCACCTTCAATTATTCCTGGAATATCTGCCATAACAAAGCCATTAATTCCTTCTGCTTTAACTACACCTAAATTTGGCTTTAAAGTAGTAAAGTGATAGTTTGCTATCTTTGGCTTAGCAGCTGTAACAGTTGAAAGGAAGGTTGATTTACCTACATTTGGGAAACCTACTAAACCTACATCTGCTAATAATTTAAGCTCTAATGTAATCCATCTTTCTTCTCCAGGCATACCAGGTTCAGCAAAATGTGGTGCTTGCCTAGTAGGTGTACAGAATTTACAATTTCCTTTTCCACCTTTTCCTCCTTTTACAAGGACAAAAACATCATCCTTGTGTGAAAGGTCTGCTATAATCTTATTAGATTCAAAATCTCTAATAATTGTTCCCATAGGAACTTTAACGTGAAGATCATCTCCATCTTTTCCATAACATTTAGAGCCTTCGCCTTTTCCACCAGCTTCAGCAACAAATTTCTTTTTATATTTAAAATCTAAAAGTGTAGTTAGTCCTGGATCAACTTCAAAAATTACACTTCCCCCTTTTCCACCGTCTCCTCCATCTGGACCACCTAGTGGAACATATTTTTCTCTTCTAAAGGATACACATCCGTTTCCGCCATCTCCTGACTTAACAAATATCTTCGCCTTATCTATAAACATAAAATCACCTATCTTTCATAAAATATTCTTACCTTATTCTTATTATTTCAATCTTCTTAAGGTTTATTATAACATAACTAATAATAACAATCTTCTTGGTTATATTTCACTTATGTTATTGAAAACTAATTATATTCTTCATTATACATTGGGCATAAGCCCATAAATAAATGGACAATTGACAGTGTACAATTGTCAAAATTTATTCATTGTCAATTGCCCATTTTTTTAGAAATTTATATGAACTTTACACTATGAATAACTTTTTCACAAAATAAAGCACCCTAAACTAGGGTGCTTTATGAAAATAATATTATTCTGCTATTTCTTCAAGATTTACTGGGTAAATGCTAACTTTTTTCTTATCTCTACCCATTCTTTCAAATCTAACAATTCCGTCTTCTTTAGCAAATAGAGTATCATCTCCACCCTTACCAACATTAGTTCCTGGGTGAATCTTTGTTCCTCTTTGTCTAACTAAAATGTTACCAGCTAAAACGAACTCTCCGTCAGCAGCTTTAACTCCTAATCTTTTTGATTCTGAGTCTCTACCGTTCTTAGAGCTACCTACCCCTTTCTTGTGGGCAAATAATTGAAGGTTCATTATTAACATACTATTGCACCTCCTCTTTCAACAATCTTATATATTCACTATCTTTGTTATTTCCAAAAGTTAATTTAATAGATTTTATCAAGCTTTCTATACTTTTTTCAAAAGTCAAAAGTAATACTTGAGTTTTCTCTATATCTTGATCTTTAAGATTTCTTAAATCAATATGTAAAAATCCATCATTGATTTTATACTTAACCTTAAGCTTTAAAACCTCTTCCATACCTATTAAAGTACTTTGAGATAATACAGAAACAGAATTGCAAATTAAATCATAAGCATCTCCACTTTTCTCTATTTCAGCTTTAGATAAAGCGTGACCTTCAATCTTAAATCCAAGTCTTAAATTTTCCTTTTCAAAAATTCTAATCTTAATCATACTAATTAAGCTTCGATTTTTTCGATTACTAACTTAGTGTATGGTTGTCTGTGACCAGTCTTCTTTCTGTAGTCCTTCTTTGGCTTATACTTGAAAACTGTTATCTTCTTAGCTTTACCTTGAGCTAAAACCTTAGCTACAACCTTAGCACCTTCTACAACTGGTGTACCAACTTTTAAAGCATCACCATTTGAAACTGCTAATACTTCTGTTAATTCAACTGTTGAGTCAACTTCAGCGTTAAGTTTTTCAACGAATATTACGTCTCCTTCTTGAACTCTGTATTGTTTTCCTCCTGTAGATAATACTGCGTACATTAAAAACACCTCCTCTTATTACGGTTTCGCCAACCGAGGTACAAAGCTCTAAACTTTGTTTATATAAAAACCTCTTATGCGCGGTTTAACAAATGCTATTTTACCATACTATTATGTAGATTGTAAAGCAATTTATTCATATTTTTCATAGGCTTTTACAAGATAATTTTTCACATTTTCTTTTTGACTATTAAATATTAAAGGTTCAATTTTGTAGCCTTCAATTCCATCTACAAAATTTAAATAAATTTCATTATCTAATGAGTTTATATTTGATAAAAATGAAAACTCATCTCCTCTAACTATATCTTCATAATTTCTATCTAATTCAATATAAAAAGACTTAATAGAATTTTCTTCTTCAGCTTTAATAACTTCATCTCTTATTAGTTTTTCTATATAAGATAGCTTTAAAACAAAACCTTCTTTATTACATCTTCTGCAACCTTCTTCTATATATTCATATATAGATTTTCCTCTTCTTTTTCTAGCAATTTGAACTAAATCTAGCTCTGTAAATGGAAATACCTTAACATTCCCTTTATCTTCTTTTAAGGCATCCTTTAAAGCCTCCATAACTATTGCTTTTTGAGAATAATCTCTCATATCTATAAAGTCTATAACTATAATACCTGCTAAATTTCTAAGCCTTATTTGCCTTCCAATTTCTTTAGCAGCTTCTAAGTTAGTTTCTAATATAGTTTTGTCAAAGCTTCTCCCTTTAATGTTTTTAGATGAATTAACATCTATAACATACATAGCTTCTGTTTTATCAATAACTATATTTCCTCCACAATTTAATGCAACTTTTTTATGTCTAAGCTTTAATATCTCCTTTTCTATTCCATAGTAGCTAAATAAACTTAAGCTCTTATTATATTTTTCAATAACTATATCTTTATTAGCTTCTATTATTGATGATATTTCTATTAAATCTTCATCATTATTTGTGATTATTTTACAGTCACTTCTTAAGTTATCTACAATTACTTTATTTAAAATAATATTTTCTCCATAGACTTTTCCTAAATTAAGACTATATCTTAACTTATTCCTAAGAGTATCAAATTCTTTTATCAGTTTTTCTTTTTCTTCTAATAATTCTTCATCCTCAGCATATACTGATTCTGTTCTCATAGTTATACCATAACCATTTACTTCATTAATAATCTCAGCAATTCTATTTTTATCTTTTTGACTGTTAATTCTTTTAGAGAAGCTTATTCCACTTTCCCCTAGGGTTAACACCATAAATCTTCCTGGAATACTTATATTTTTACTTACCTTAGCTCCCTTATTATTTAAAGGCTCTTTTATTACTTCTACTAAAAGCTCATCACCTTTTTTTATTCCCGTATCTTTAAGTTCATTACTATAATACATATAGGCCTCTTTTTCTAGGCCTATATCTACAAAAATAGAATTTATAGCAGGAACTATATTTTTTACTCTTCCTTTATAAATCTCTCCCATTTTTGGGTCTTTTGAAATTTCTTCAAAGAAGCAATCCATAAGTTTTCCATTTTCTTTTATAGCGATTCTTAAAAGCAATTCATCTCTTTCAATGAAAATTTCTCTCATAAAATACACTTCCTAAATAAATTTATATATTGGTATGTATTTATTCTTATCTAATACATACATTTCTTCTCTCTTTATATCTACAAATGCATCTTCTTCTATTTCAGGAATATTATTTTTTATATAATTCGCTACTAAATCTGGAGATAAGTGTTCTCTACTACCAGAAGAAACTACTATATTAATAATTAATTCATCATTATTTATCCAATATTTCATTTCTTTAATCATAGTTTTTAGATTTACTTCTTTTTCACCTTTTTTACTTTTCTTTATAGTAGTCCATTGACTTTCTTTTTCTAAAGCTTTCATTTTTTCTTCTACTATATTAGCATCTTTACATATCATCTTTATAGTAAATCTAGCAGCATCTACTAAGGCCATACTTTGAGGAACCTTCTTTTGTCCTTCAACATTGACTACCTTTTTAGCATTTAAGAATTTAATTCCTGATGCTGTCTTTGCATTTAATCTATTTATAACTTCTTCTTCACTTAATTCTTCTACTAATACAATATCCATATATTCAGCATCTGAATAAACACCAACTGATAAAGGTTGTGCTATTGACATTGCCATATGAGGATTAAATCCCTTTGAGTATTCCATAGGAAGATCTGCTCTTCTTATAACCCTTTGAATTGTTCTCATTAAATCTAAATGAGATATAAATTTAATGCTTGATTCTTTAGTAAACTTAATTACGTAACGCACCTTCAAAACACTTCCCTTCTTTAAAGTTAACATTTATACCACAACCTGTACAACCCTTTCTACAGTTTTGTGTAAGCTCTGCTCTTTTAGCTTTTTCATTTTCAACTTCTAAATATCTTCTATTAACTCCAATATCTATAAAGTCCCATGGAAGTATTTCATCGTAGCTTCTATCTCTATAAACGTAGAAATCTTCATCTATATTACATTCCTTCATGGCTTCTGTCCATAACTCATAATTGAAGTATTCTGACCATCCATCAAATTTTGCACCCTTTTCAAAGGCCTTTATTAATAATTCACAAGTTCTTCTATCTCCTCTTGCAAATACAGCTTCCATAAAGGATGTTTTTTGTTCATGGTAATTATAATGTATAGCTCTAGTTTTTATAGCACCTTTTACTGCATCAATCTTTTGCCATACTTCGTCAGGTCTAGCCATAGGAGCCCATTGGAATGGTGTAAATGGCTTTGGTACAAGTATTGATGTACTTACATTTATCTTTAAGCCTTTTGCTCTCTTATCTTTGTGGATATCATAGTAAACAGCAGCCATTTTTTCTGCAAGTTCTCCAATTCCAGCTGCATCTTCTAATTCTTCATAAGGAAGACCTAAGATAAAGTATAACTTAATAGTACTCCAACCAGATTCAAAAGCATTTTTAGTTGCTTCTAATATTCTTTCTTCAGTTAATCCTTTATTTATTATATCTCTCATTCTTTGAGAACCAGCTTCAGGAGCAAAAGTTAATCCTGTTTTTCTAACCTTTTGAATTTCTTTTATTAAATCAACTGAAAAGGCATCTACTCTTATAGATGGAAGGGCAACCCCAACATTTTTCTTTCCATGCTCTAAAATTAATGTGCTAACAAGATTTTGAATATCTGAATAGTCACAGATACTTAAAGAAGCAAGTGAAACTTCTTGATAACCTGTAGCTTTAATCATTTTATCAGCTTGATCTAATAAAGTATTAGTTGTCTTTTCTCTAACTGGTCTGTAAATCATACCTGCTTGACAGAATCTACATCCATTAGTACATCCTCTTGAGGTTTCTAAAACTACTCTATCATGTACTATTTCAGAATAAGGAACTATCATATCTAGCGGGAAATCTACTTTATCAAAATTATTTACTATTCTCTTTTTAACCTTTGCAGGAACATCTTCATACTTTGGTTTAAATTCTTTTATTGTTCCATCTTCATTATAAGAAACTTCATATAGTGAAGGAACATATACACCTTGAATCTTAGCTATTTCTCTTAAGAATTCTTTTTTCTTTCCTTTTCCCTTGTACTTTTTATATACATCAAGAACTTCGTTCATGACTTCTTCTCCTTCACCTATTTCGAAGAAATCAACTATATCATATAAAGGTTCAGGATTATATGCACAAGGACCACCAGCCATAATTATTGGCTCTTCTTCTCCTCTTTCTGAAGCTCTATATGTAATTCCTGCCATATCAAGCATATTTAATATATTGGTATAACTCATTTCATATTGAAGGGTAAAGCCTAATATATCAAATGCTGTAAGTGGATCCTTAGTTTCTAAAGTCATTAATGGAATTTCATTTTTTCTAAGCTGCTCTTCCATATCTGGCCATGGTGCAAAAACTCTTTCACAATATGTATCTTTTCTTTGATTTATAGTATGATAAAGTATTCTTGTTCCTAAATGTGACATTCCTACTTCATATACGTCTGGAAAACAAAAAGCAAATCTTATATCAACATCATTTGGATTTTTTACTACTTGATTTAACTCTCCACCAACATATCTTGATGGTTTTTCAACCTTATATAAAATATGGTCAGTAATTTTTTTCATAATACTTCCTCCTAGAACGAGAATTTTAAAGAAGCTACGCTTCTGGAATTTATTATCCATTGTGCGTAGCGCCAATATTTCTTTTACATTCTAGCATATATGCTAATAAAGGTAAATCTATTATTAGCATATAATACGTTTATAATTTAAACCTATTTTACAATTTTTAGGTTTTTCTATTTATATATTCTTCTACAGTCATATTCCCATAACTTTTTAAAGCTTCTATTAATTCATCTTCATGCAAAATATAAATAAGTTTCATATCGTCATTTAAAATATAAAAGGTATTAAACTTATTTCTATCTACTAAAGCTAATACATTAACAAGACCTTGCTTGTAGTACACAGATATGCTCTTATTTTCAATAAAGTTATCTTTTAAAAGCTTTTTTCTTTTTTTAATTACATTTCCCATTGTTATATACATAGATGTCTGTTCTTCCATTCTAGTAATATAAACTATAATTATAGCTCCTAAAAGCATACTAAAATTTAAACTATGTAGAAAAATATAAATACAAATTCCAGAAATAATAAATAATCCTGCTATAATATAACTAATTATACTGATTATTCTTTGAGCCCTTTTAAATAGTATTTTCTTTGATAAAAGAATTTCTAAAACTCTAGATCCATCTAATGGATAAGCAGGTAATAGGTTGAAAAAGGCTAACCCTATGTTTAAATTAATACTTGTTTCTACAAAAATATTTTTATATTTAAAGCTAATAAAATAAAATGTAATTGCAGATATTATATTAAATAAAGCTCCAGCTATATATACTGCTATCTTATCCTTATCTTTTAAGGTGCTTATTTCTGCAAGTTCTACATTTAATCCAAATATATGAAATCCTATATTGTAAAATTTGCATCCATACTTAAATGCTACTAATATATGCGCTATCTCATGTAAAAAAACCCATATAAACGCAAATATAAATATATTATTATAGCTACATATAAGCAGTATTAATAGTATTTCTGCTAAAATCTTTTTTGTTTCTCTCTTCATTTATATCTCCCTAATAATTGCTATACCTCTATAAAATCACCTTCTATTTCTATTGTTTTATTATTATAATTTTAATGCTTTATTCATATCATCTAAATTTATATTAGATATTTGATTTATAACTTCTTTATACTTTTCTTCTATATTATTCTTAATACCGTTATAATCAAATCCAAACTTTTCTGCTCCTGATAATAATTCTGTATAATTAAAATCATTGCTTATAGATGATTTACATATATTATAAAGTTCTTTTGCTTCTTCATTGGGAAGTACTTTTAAAGTAAATACTGCTAAAAATAATATAAAAGTTATTATGAGCCTAATTATAAATCCATCTATATATTTATGTTTCTTTTTAATAGAACTTACTTTATAACTTCCTCTGGCATGAGTATAATTCCTTACATTTGAAGTATTTGGATATATATACTCTTTACTCATATGAACACTACTTTCTTTATCTTCCTTAACTTTAACCTTTCTCCTAATCTTATCGTAATAGTCTTTATAGGCTTCGTTATAATTGTTAACCATACACCTCTCTCCCAACTCTTAATAATGTATTTATATTTAAGAATTTATATTTTTATGCTAAAAAGAATCTTCCTAATGACATATACTATAGTGAATGGTCTGGTAAATATACTAAAATTAGTTCACAGCTCCCTTTTTTCATATATACTATTTACTTGTCCATGATAGAATATAAGTTAAATTATGGTATTTATCTTTAATAGAATCAATATAATTAAAATCACCATCTAAATTGTTTTCAATACAAGATAAATGAAAATGACAAAGTGCAATTCCAATATCAATTTTAGAATAATCTTTTAAACTACTACGCGAATTATTAACATAGAAATGATATTTCTCATTATCTTTAATTACTCTCCAAGGTTGCATATTAACTGCTGAAGGAGCAAGTCTTAGCATTTCTAAAGGCTCAAAATAATTACCAGCTTCCTCATGAGAAAGTGCATTATCTAAATCTTTATTAAAAAATACAGCTTCAAAACTTTTACGTCTATTAGAATTTTTACCGAAAGCATAACTAATAATAGATTTTTTGTTACTTTCATAACCTACAGGAGATACTATAGGTACTATTTCATTTTCTGAAAGGTTTATAGTTTTTGAAAAATTACTTTTATTAAATGTTCCACCTAGCCAAACAGTTCCAAGACCTAGTGATGTACAATATAATATAACTTTTTCTAAAGTGTAACCTAAAGCTGTTAAGGCTTTATCTTCATTATCGCAAGCAGATACCAAGAAATATTTAGCACCCTTTATAACTCCATAAGTTCCAAGCTTTATATTATCAAAAGAATCTTTTTCTATGAGTTTTATTTTAATGTTTTTATTAAATGGATTATTCACATTCTCTATATATTCATTAATTTTATTTATTAAATCTATAGATAAAGATTCATCAGTATAGTTTCTAACAGAATGTCTCATTTGTATAATTTCATTTATTGGTTTATTAAATATAGTAGACATACTACTTCTCCTTTACAAATTAATATAATTATTTTTATAATAGAATTTATCGTTACTTAATAATATTACTTAATAATGTATATTTCAATTAAATCTTAAAACAAATGAAAAAAGTTCTCTACCTAGCCAAAACCTGTAGTTCTTTTTAATAAGATTATATTATTTCTATCCCCCATGGAATTATATTCCATATAAATGTATAATAAAAATATATATTATTACGAAATTGTATTTTAAGGCTAATTAGTTTTTCTTAAATAAGCCGATAAATTAGGGATTTATGGAGGGCAATAATGAATAAAGGTATATTGTCGAACGGTATAAAAGTTAAGATAATTGGAGATAGTATGGCTGCTGGTGCAGGTAGTTCCATGAGTTATATGATTGATGATTTAATATTTGAGGATGATGGAACAAAATTCTTTAGAAGAATTGCCCCAAATAGCTGGTGGGGATTACTTGAACAATATTTGCAAAATAAGTATATTAAATGTGAAGTTGAAAATAAAGGTTGTGGAGGAGCATTCTCCTATCAGATAAATAAGTACTTGAATACATTAATATCAAGTGATGATAAATTAATATTTATTTTAATGGGATTAAATGATCGTAAACGTAAAAATGGAATTGAGGAATTAAAAAGTAATTGTGAAGCTATTGTTGATAAATTAATTAATAACGGATTAACAGTAATTTTGTTAACGCCTACTCCATCTGTTTATAGTAATGAGTATTATCCCAATAGAATTTATCATACAGGTGAAGTTGTTCAAATTTTGCGTGACGTGGCAGAGCGTAGAAAAATTCAAATTGTAGATAACTATAAGTATATAATGGAGTATCTAGCAAAAAACAACTTAATTATAGATGATATTATTTATGGCGAAAGATGTATGAATGATGGATTGCATCCATCAGATAAGGTGCAGAAATTAATATTTGAAAATATAATTGAAACATTACAAATTTAAATTTGTAGGGTAGATTAGAAGAATAATGTGAGTTGGCTTGATTGCGATGTTGAGTTAAAAAAATAGCATATATATAAGCATTTACAAGTGGTTTAAACTTGTTTAAAGTTAAATATATGCATCTCAATATCGCAATCAATTACTAGAACGAAATAA
>NZ_JBNPON010000031.1:0-38597 GCF_050315195.1 Clostridium sp. SGI.024
GCTACATAATCTATTTCGTACTTTTCAAATAGTGATGATACAAGTTCTGCATCGCATATATCACCTTGAACGAATATATGTCTCGAATCTCCTTCAATACTCTTAAGATTTTCTAAGTTTCCCGCATAAGTTAGTTTATCTAAGTTTATAATTCTAATATCTTCGTATTTACTAAGCATATATAATACAAAATTCGAGCCTATAAATCCTGCTCCACCAGTTACTAAATAAGTTTTCATTTATAATTCTCCCTTTACAGTTAAATTTAATTAAGAACTAAAATTCTTTATTTAGAAACTCTTCAAGAGTTTCTTTCAAAACTTTTACCTTTTACTTATTAACTATTACTTTGATAAGTTTTCTAGAAAACTTGTCAATGCTTCTTTCCAATCTCTCATTTCATCACCAACAGTACATCTAAGCATCATATTATCAAGTGATGAGTACTCAGGTCTCTTAGCTGAATTAGGATACATCTTCTTATATTCTTCTGATGTACATGGATTTACTTTGCAATTTCTTCCTGAAAGCTTCATTATTTCACTTGCAAAATCAAACCAACTGCATTCACCTTTTCCTGTACAATGATATACTCCATACTCTTCAGTTTCTATAAGTTTTAATATATGATATGCTAAATCATTAGCATTTGTTGGATTTCCAAGTTGATCATTTACTACACTTATAGAATCCTTTTGTACTCCTAAGTTCATCATAGTATAAACAAAGTTTTTCCCAACATATCCATAAAGCCATGCTGTTCTTACTATATAATATTTTGACGAAAACTCCCTAACATATTCTTCGCCTTTTAGCTTAGTTTTTCCATAAATACTATATGGTGCTGTTAAATCAAATTCAGTTAAAGGAGTTTCACCCACCCCACTAAAGACATAATCAGTTGAAACTTGAACTAATTTTGCTCCTAATTCTTCTGAAGCTATTGCTAAATTTCTTGGTCCAATAGCATTTATTTTAAATGCTAAGTCTTGATTACTTTCACAACCATCAACATTAGTTGCAGCTGCACAATTTATAACTACATCTGGTTTTATATCATTAAAAACTCTTTTTACATCTTCTAATTTAGTGATATCTAATTCTTCAATATCTAATGGAAAAACTTCAGAATTTTTAATACTATCACTAACTTTTCCTATTTCAGCCTCTCCAGTTTCAATTATTTTTTGAAGTTCATTCCCTAATTGCCCTTTAGATCCTGTTATTAATATCTTCATAGAAATTCTCCTTACTTGTATTCAAAAGGTAAATCTAATTCTTTTAAAGTCTTTTGTTTTTTATCTTTTTCAGATAAAAGAATTTCTTCAATTCCTTCTAATGGCCATTCTACACCTACATCTGGATCATTCCAAAGAAGTCCACTATCATATTCCGGTGCATAGAAGTCTGTACATTTATAATTAAAAGTTGCTGTATCTGAAACCACTAAGAAACCATGAGCAAAGCCTTCTGGAACATAAAATTGCTTTTTATTTTCAGATGTTAACAACACACCTTCCCACATCCCAAAGGTTGGAGAGCCTTTTCTTAAATCTACAGCAACATCATAAACTGCACCTTCTGTTACTCTTACAAGCTTTCCTTGAGTATGCTTTGTTTGGAAATGCATTCCTCTAAGAACTCCTTTTTTAGATTTTGATTCGTTATCTTGAACAAATTCCATTGTTAAACCAGCTTCTACAAAATCATTTTTGTTATAACTTTCCATAAAATAACCTCTGTTATCTCCAAAGACCTTAGGCTCTATTATGTATAAGTCTTTAATTTTTGTTTCTATAAAATTAAAATTGCCCATAAATTCATCTCCTAATTTATTTCTTCTTAGCTTCTAATTCTTCAACTATATCTACTAAGTATTTTCCATATCCTGTTTTCATTAATGGTTTAGCAAGTTCTTTAACTTCTTCAGAAGTTATCCAACCTTTTCTATAGGATATTTCTTCTAAACAAGCTATATATGTTCCTTGTGTATTTTGAACAGCTTCTACAAAATTAGATGCTTGTAACATAGAAGCATGAGTCCCTGTATCAAGCCATGCCATCCCTCTGCCTAATAAATTAACCTTTAAATTTCCTTCTTCCATATATACTCTATTTAAATCTGTAATTTCAAGTTCTCCTCTAGCTGATGGCTTTAGCTCTTTAGCCTTTTTCACTACAGAATTATCATAAAAATAAAGTCCTGGCACTGCATATTTAGATTTTGGTTTTTCAGGTTTTTCTTCTAAAGAAATAACTTTATTATTTTCATCAAATTCAACTACTCCAAAGGATCTTGGATCTTGTACATAATATCCAAATATCATTGCTCCCTTTTCTAATGAGGCTGCTTCCTTTAAATGATTAGAGAAGCTTTGACCATAGAATATATTATCTCCTAAGATCATTGCAACATTATCATCTCCAATGAAATCTTCACCTATTATAAAGGCTTCTGCTAAACCATTTGGTTGTTCTTGAATTGCATATTCAATTTTCAGGCCCAATTCTGACCCATCATTAAATAACTCTTTAAAATTAACTATATCTCTTGGTGTAGATATGATTAATATCTCTCTTATGCCAGCCAACATAAGCACAGACATCGGATAATAAATCATAGGCTTATCATAAATTGGAACCATTTGTTTTGACATTGCCTTTGTCACTGGATATAGTCTTGTTCCCGATCCCCCTGCTAAAATTATCCCTTTCATCCTTAAAACCTCCTAAAAATACTATGATTTAAACAATAATCTCATTCCTTCAAATATTCCACTTAGCATTGCATTTAGTCTCTTGATATCAAAATTAATAACATAATTTAATATATTTTTTAAATTAGATAAAAATATATGTATCGCAGATAAAATAGTGCTTCTAATACTTAAGTTTTTATATTTCTTAAAAAATAACCATCTATTTCTCGTCATCCATTTTATAGTAAAAGGTGAGTCTTCTCCCCCAGTGGATGCACTAACTTTATGATATATAATTGATTTTGGTTGAACATATAATTTATATCCATGTTTTTTTACTTGTAACGAATAATCAACATCTTCTAAATACATAAAATATTCTTCTGGTAAATATCCACAATCATTTATAATTTTTTTATTTATCAGCATAGCACATCCTGTAATATACTCACTTTCATGAATATTAGAAAATTCATCCCCATCAAGTTCCTTATTACCAATATTATCCGCCAAAAACTTATGGAAATTAATACTTCCACCAGCAAACCATATCATTTTTCTATTGGAGTTATACATAATCTTAGGAGCAACTATTCCACAAGTTTCATTGTTTTCATAAAAATCAATTAATATTTCTAAAAAATTTTTCTCAACTAGTGTATCATTATTAAGCAAAAGAATATATTCACAATTTAATTCTAAACACTTCTTAATACCTAAATTATTTCCACTGCTCCATCCACCATTAAATTCACTTTTAATCATATAAATTTTATCAGAATTTATTTTCTTTAATTTTACGAAGGAGTCATCAGTTGAACAGTTATCTATAATTACCATACAATAGTTGTCATAATTTATATTACTTAAGCTATTAATACAGTCAATAGTATCTTCATAAGAATTATAATTTAATAGTACTATTCCTACCTTAGCTTTCATATATCCTCCCTAACAATCTGTTAAGATTTTTTCTACTTTTTCTTTTATTACATTCCAATCATATTTTTTCTTAATTAAGCTATAAGCATTATTTATTATTCTCTCTTTATTCTCTTTGTTTATTAATACTTCGATTGCTTCTATAAAACTATCTTTATCATTTGAAATAATTATATTTTCACCATCAGTCACATCTAATCCTTCGCACCCAACATCTGTAGATATTACAGGACATTTATATGAAAAAGCTTCCAATATCTTAAGTCTAGTTCCACTTCCAATAAATAAAGGGACTATTGAACAAATAGCATTATTATAATATATAGATAAATCATCTACAAATCCTAAATACTCAACATTTTTTTTATCTATTTTTTTATCTTCATTTCTATATTTTCCTATTACTTTTAACTTTAAATTTGGATATTTTATTAAAATATCATCCCAAACATTATCTATAAACCAATATAAGCCATCATAATTAGGTCTATACCACAGTGATCCCACAAACAATAAATAATTTTCACTATCATCACTTTTCACTTCACTTTTTGTTACATTAGAATCAAAACCATTTTCAACTACACAAACTTTACTATCATCAACATTTATTTCATTTAAGTATTTATCCCTATCTCTTTTAGATACAACTATACTTATATCGCTATCCTCTATACTATATCTTTCAATTTTTTTTATATTAAAATGTTCAATTAGAGAATATATTTTTACAATTGGATTTTTTGTTTCTTTCATAGTCCTAAATAATATTTCATTTTCAACATTATGAATATCTAATATTATTTTACACTTGCCTCTTTTAATATTCTTATTTTTTATATATCTGTATAAGAATAATGAATCTACAAAAATAACATCATAATCATTTTCTTCTAACATTATTCCTATTTTATCATCAAGTTCTTTTTTATAATTCAAAAACAGCTTATCTGAATTTAATGTAATAAAATTTATTAATCTTTTTATTTTACTTACATTTTCAAGATAAAAAATATTCACTGAATTACACATATTTTTAATATGTTGTAAATCTTTATCAGCAACTTTTTCATCATTTAAGCAAAGAAAGTCAACCTTATTGTTTTGAGAAACAATTTTCAGCAAATTATATGTTCTTATTTTTCCACCACTTATAGTAGGGTAAGGAAATACATCAGCTATATATAATATTTTTTTCATTACTCCTCCATTAAACATTTATTATTAATTATCCCTAAAAGTAAATAATATGGAATAATTGTTGTGAAAGCAAATATTTGTTCAGAAATAACTCCAGTGAGTGAGTATATTAAACTTAATACTATTACAGTAATTTCTAAATTACTTATTTTTTTTGTATTTATAATCTTAAAAATAATATTTTTTATAGTAATAATCCAAATAGATAAATATAGTATTAATCCAATAATTCCTATTTGGCCCATTATAGTAAAATAAGAGTTTTCAGTGCTTATATTAGACCATACTCCAAAAGTTCCAATGCCACTGCCCAATAAATTTATTTGTTTCATAGATGTTATTAATGAATTAATGTGACCATGAGTTGATCCATCAAAAATCTTCAAATAAATTGATTGCCAGAAAATCATTATAAAGACTAAAATAATTCCTCCCAATGGCACAAAAAATTTATATCCATATTTTCTAAATCTATATGCAATAAAGCATAAAACAATTGCTATACATGGTAAAATTATCGCTCTTGTATGAGTTAAATATATAGAAAAAAATAAAAATAAACAATAAATTATCTCTTTTATGTATTTTCTTGAAAACTCTTTAATAGACATTAAATAATATATGAAAGGGATACACAATACATATGCTGCTGTTAATGGAACTGCCCATACACTTACTAATCTCTTCTGACTAAAATAGCCTTTACCATAATCCCCATAAAAATTACCAGGTAATCCTTCAACTAATCTATTACCTTGTTGCTTTATATCTGTAGTATATTTTCCTATCCCAATAACATCTCTCCAAAAATCTTTTGATGAAAAATAAAAATCTACTACTCCTATTGCTGCGATAATTATTAAAAAAATAAAATATTTACTTGTAAAAAATTTCAACAAGTCATTATAATCATCTACTCCTAATGATATAATTATAAAAACAGGTAATAAAATAATTCCTCTCAAGGTTGCAAACAAAGATAGAAATGATATATTCATATTAAATAAAGTTATCAGCACATATATTCCAACAAATAACAAATAAGAATATGAAAATATAACTATCGTTTTAAATTTTCTTATTTTTGTTTTATTTAATAAGATTTTCAACGATGCATCTAAAAATAATATAATCATTATAATATCTTTAGAATAAAGCAACAGTTTACTTACAAATTCTAATCCAGTTATATTATAAAAAATACTAATAAAAAAATCTTGAAATACTACCCATACTAGTAAGTAGCATATAAGAAAATTATATACATTTATCTTTATTCCTTTATAATTGTTCATCTTTTCTCCTCTATAACGTTTAATAACTTTAATGCTTCATTTGTCCAATTATACTTTTTGCTATTTTCCACCAATTCCATTTTAACTTTCATTTTATCTCTTTCGTCAAATTCTTTAATTTGAAGAATTTTCTTCTTTAAATCTAATACATTATTAGATTTAAAATAAACGACTTTATCTTGTAAAATTTCTTTAAAAACTTCTATATCAGATGTAAGTACTATACACTCCATTGAACTAGCTTCTATTGCTGGGATACCAAATCCTTCATATATAGAAGGAAGAACAAATAAGCTAGCCCTCCTGTAAATATATGGTAGTTCATTAGTTTCTACGAATCCGGTAAAAAATATATCTTCTAATATATCTTTTTCAATCCCATTTAAAATTCCATCATATTTCCATCCTTTTCTGCCTACAATAACTAATTTATCTTTAATTAAATTTTCTCTCTTTAATTCAACAAAAGCTTTTAATAATAACTTAAAATTCTTTCGTGGCTCTAATGTACCTAAGGCTAATATATAATCTTCAGGTAGAGAATATTTACGTTTAACATCAATACTAACATTTTCATTATATTCAAATTTTGTAAACACTTCATCTACGCCATTATATATAACATCAATTTGAATATTGCTTTTAAAAGTTTTTAAAATATCGTTTTTAGATGAATTTGATACCGTTATAATACTTTTACTTATCTTAATTGCATTAAATATCAATGTTTTAAATAATATTAATCCCTTTATGGACATAGTTTCTGGATATAACCATGGTGTCATATCATGTATTGTGTTAATAATATTTTTATTTCTAAAAAATATAGGTGATGGAAATGCCATAAATAAATACTTATCAGCTTTTATTTTATATAGCTGTAAAGGTAAAATTATTTGGCTCATCACCAACTTATTTTTTGATTTAATTATCTTATATTCTACATTTTCTTTATTAACTATATTATTAAACTCTTCATGAATCTCATTCCAAAAAATTAGTATATACCTATTTTTATTATCATACTGAATCATATTTTTTGATATCATCATTGTAAATTTTTCTATTCCAGAGAGTTTATCATACAAGCTAGTTAAATCTATACAAATATTCACTATTTTACACCCCTATATTTTATTAAAACTTTTATTATCTTTAAATCATCAATAAAATATCTCTTAAACATCCTCTTTGGCTCCTTTAAAAATCTATAGAACCATTCTAATCCACTTTTCTGCATCCATTTAGGTGCCCTTTCAATATTCCCAGCCTCAAAATCTATACTAGCACCTATAGCCAAGGATATAGGCACATTTAATTTGTTTTTATATTTGTATATAAATTTTTCTTGCTTCGGAGCTCCTAATCCTACTGCTAATATATCCGGCTTTACTTCATTCACTTTTTTAATTATTTCTTCAATTTCACTTTTACTTTTTTCAAATCCATAACTTGGTGAAAATGTACCTACAATATTTAAATTCTTATATTTATTTTTTAAGTTTTCTGCTGCTTTTATAGCTATCCCTTCTGCTGCACCTAACAAAAATATACTATATCCTTTTTCATCTGCTAGTTTGCATACCTTAGGAAATAAATCTGAACCAGATACCTTTTCTTTTATTGGTGTCTTTAGAAACTTTGAAATCCAAACTAGCGGCATTCCATCTGTTAATACTAAATCTGCATTATTATAAACCTCTAAAAACTCACTATCATTTTCCAATTTCACTATATGGTCAACATTAGGTGTGACTACATAGGAATTTTTTTTTCTTTTTATCAACTTATCTATATAATCTATACTTTCATCCATAGATAAATTATCAATCTCTATATTAAGAAATCTAATTCTAGACATATATATATTCCTTTCGTTACTTGATATAACCTTGATAATCTCTTAGCTCATCCATGTACTTTTTATTTACAATATAAAATGCATCATCTGTTTCTATAGCCATAGTATCAGTAATTCCTATCATAACTACTTTTTTAGCATTATTAATAATCATATTTGATTTTGAATTAAAAACATGAGCATCATTACTAATAATATTATTCTCTTTATCTTTATTTTTATATCTTTCAACAGACTTCCAAGTACCAATATCATCCCATCCTATTTCACTTGGAATTACAAATATTTTTTTACTTTTCTCTAATACTGCATAATCTATTGAAATAGGCTCTGTCTTATTATAATTATTATTTATATATTCTTGAATTTCATCTTCATTAATACTGTTTAGATTATGTAATGCTTCATATGTTGATGGAGCATATTTTTTTATTTCATTAAGTATATGCTTAGTTTTCCACAAAAACATTCCACCATTCCATAAATATGTTCCTTCTTTTAAGTACCTTTTTGCTAACTCTAAATTTGGTTTTTCAACAAATTTGTTAACTTCTTTTATGCCTGATTCTATATCTTTACCATAATTTATGTATCCATACCCTGTTTCAGGTCTATCTGGCTTCATTCCTAATGTAAGAATGCCATCTTTGGTTTCTTCTAAAAAATCGGCTCCTTTAATTATTATATTTCTAAATTCATTATGGTCTTTTATAAGATGGTCAGATGGCAATACAACCATTGTTGAGTCTTTATAATATCTATCTATAACAAGAGCTGACAAAGCAATACAAGGTGATGTATTCCTTCCTTCAGGTTCAACTATAATATTTCTTTCAGGTAAATCTGGCAATTGTTCTTTTACTAAATTTACATATTTTTCACCAGTACATACAAATATTTTGTCTATCGGAATTATTGGAAGTATCCTATCTACAGTCATTTGCATCATAGTTTTATCTCCAACTAAATTTAAAAATTGCTTAGGCTTCTCTTCTGTTGATAAAGGCCAAAATCTTGTGCCCTTTCCCCCAGCCATTATTAATGCACATATATTCATAAGTTATCCTCCAAAACATTTAATTTTATCTATTTATGCAGCATTTTCGTCTCCAAATAAAACAAAGAATGTCTTAAAAATAAGCTTAATATCTAGCCAAAAACTTCTTTCATTTACATACTTAATATCAAGTTTCATCCAATTTTCAAAATCTATATTATTTCTCCCCATAACTTGCCAATAACAAGTAAGACCTGGCTTAACTTCCAGACGTCTTAACATCCATGGTTCAAATTCCTTAACTTCATTAGGCAAGCTCGGTCTAGGTCCAACTAAACTCATATCGCCTTTCAATACATTAATTAACTGTGGAAGTTCATCAATACTTGTCTTTCTTATAAACTTACCTATCTTAGTTATTCTTGGATCATCCTTTATCTTAAACATAGGCCCAGACATTTCATTTTGTTCCACTAATTTTTCTTTTAAATCTTCGGCATTAGCTACCATTGATCTAAGCTTATACATTTTAAACTCTTTCCCATTTAAGCCAACTCTTCTTTGAGCAAAAATTATAGGTCCCTTGGATTCAAGTTTAATTAAAGTTCCTACAATAATTAATATTGGACTTGCTATTATTAATCCAATTACAGATCCCATAATATCAAGTAATCTTTTAAATACGCTATATACTAATCTACCTTCTTTTTTTTCAACTACTGAATTAATATTAAAATTAATATTATCCATGTTTATCCCCCTAATACATTTTAATCAAGTTGCCAACTATTGTTATAAAAATGATAACAACATTCGTCTTTTAAGCAAATATTATTATATCATATAAATTTAGTAATTCAAATTAAATGAGAATACCATAAACATAAGTCTATGAATAATTTGTTAACTTATGTTTTATTTATTTAAAATTTATATTAAAAAAACATTTTTAATATAATTGACTTTTTTTGCATTATTCCATAATTCTAAATAATTAATAAATCACATCTCAATTAATTAAAAATAATGTCGGATTTTGAAATAATTTTTTATAAAAAAAATACTTATAATAATTCCTAAAAATCAATATAAGTATTTTATATTTATTTCTTTTTAAGCTTGAAATTTTTTTTACAATTTATTAAAAAATTCAATTATTATTTCTTTTTATTTTCCTTGCAATAACATCTTTTAAGTAAATTAAAGTACCATCTTTAATAATTATTAATATTCCTAAGTACAATATTCCACATATTAAAATACTTAAACAAGTATATATTATCATACTTGAAGCAATACTTTTAACCAATATTATAATAGGTATAAATAACAGTGAAATAAATAGATACTTCATTTTTGAAATTGAAAATACGTTAATATTCAATTTCAATTTATACCTAACGTACAAATATTCCCATATAATTAGTAATGCGTTTGATAATGTTGTAGTTAATATAGCTGTAGTTGCTGTAAAGTAACCAGTCTTCAATAAAAATACATTAAAAATTAAATTTAATATACCTGCAGTGAAAACTAATTTAACTTGTGCTTTTTCTTCTCCTCTAATATATAATATCTGATTACTTAAGATATTTTCATACGCTGTAGTTATCATATAAATGGCAAATACCGCTAATACCGCTGATGCATTCAAAAACTCTTCTCCACCATAAAAAGCTACAATTTCATATGATAAACAAGCCATTCCTATAGCTGCTGGAAATACTATAATAAAATACAAGCTAGTTATCTTATTTAATAAATTTATATATTCATTTTCATTATCCTTGGATAAATAATTTGATAACCTTGGTATTGATACATGAACTATAGTTAACATAAATGTGCTTACTATACTTACTACCCTTTGAGCTAGCCCGTAGTAACTAACGGATTGCATATTAACAAATTCGCCAAGCATAACTCTATCCAATTGAGTATATAATACATTTGCATTAGATAATATTACAACTAAAAACATAGGCTTTAAATGTTTTTTTATTTGTATTTTATCAAATCTAAACTTTATCTTAGATTTAACATAAATAAAGCTGAATAAATTATTTAATATATTGGATATTACCATAATTACAAGGTAATCCATATAATCATCAGCACTATTTAAAAATATAAATATGGCTATTGTATAAACAGCTCTAATTATTATAGTTTTAATTGTTATAAAATCATAATTTTCTAAGCCTTCATTTACCCATTCTACATAAAATGCATTAGCAAGAAAATTAAATGTTGTAACTAAGCAAGTAGAATAAAATATTTCATTAGAATATCGATAATTTACAAAAACAACATAAGCAATTGTTGACAATAAATTTGTAATTATTGTTATAGTAAATAAACTTGTAAATACGCTTTCTAATTTTTTTTTGCTATCTCTTACCCTACTTATTTCTCTAATTCCATATTGATATATACCAAAACTTGCAAATATAAAGAAATATTGATATATTGAATCTGCAAAATTAATATAACCATTTAGTGTATTTCCTAATTTTCTATATACATATGGTCCTATTAATATTGGTATAATTATATTAAATAAATTTAAAATAAACTTAAATACAATATTTTTTCCTATAGATTTTGACATAATTTAACCTTTCTTAATCATTTCTTAATCATTAGCTATTATTTCTATTTTTTTAGAGTGACTGAACCTCTCATTCTCCGGTGGTAGTATATTATAGTCACCATACATGCTTTTCAATATAGAATCAGCATTGTTTGGACCATTAAAAGTATTATTTTCAAATACAATATCTTTTAATGGAAATAAATCTTCTTTTTTATATTCTTGCTTTAGATATAAATCTATTCCACTCCAATATCTATCATCATATCTTTTAGTTTTATTAATAAAGAATTTTTCCATTTTCTTCCTATCGCTTATACTTAACACTTTTATAAAAAAATAAACTAAAGGATAAATTAATTTTCTCTTTGATGAAGTTTTAAAAAAACCTTCATTTACAATATTAGATCTCTCCATTATATATTTATATAAACATTGTACCTTATAGTTTATCTTTCCTTTAGGCAAAAAGTCCAATGGAAATATGTCTATATAAATACCATGATTAAATTTCTCTTCCCCATTTTCTACTTTCTCAATATATCTACTGCCAATATGCCTTATTTTCATAGGTATATAATAATACTTATAATATTTATCAGTTTCTGGAGTTTGTAAAAAGTATTGGTTATCTAATTTTTCTTTAGCAATTATTTTAAATCTTTCAAAATCCTCTCTTGGCATAGATACATCTAAGTCATCATCCCAAGGTATAAATCCCTTATGCCTAACAGCCCCCAAAAGCGTTCCCCAATCTAAGAAGTACGACAAATCATTTTCCTTGCAAATCTTATGGAAGTTAATTAACATATCTAGCATTATACTTTGTGCCTCTTTAATAGAAATTTCTTTATACCTAATATTCATTTCCCCTCCATAGCTATATTAATTAATTTTGTTAATATATTTATAACTAAAAAAATAGTTTTACTCATCTTTATAATTTAAAACTCATTAAAATATATCCGCCTCTTATATTACCATATTTTCCTATTTGCATCAACTTTTATTACATCCACCCTTTTTATTTCTATATAAACCCTTATAATATTTAATTCCAAGCTTCTAATAATTCTGATATAATATATCAATATACTGTATTTAATGCATTTAATATGTATAATAATTAATTTTGGGGGAGTATTTATGAAAAAACTATCGAAAAGCAAAAAAATAATTATTGTAGCAATCTCAGCTTTAATATTAATTCTTGCAATAGGTGGTGTATATACCATAACTCTTTCTAACAAAGTAGAGAGAATTGAAGTTGATAGAAATGATGTTATAAACACTGGAAAGGAAGTTCCTAAAGAGGCAGATGACGTAATAACTATAGCTTTATTTGGAAGTGATTATTCTGATTACTATGATGTAAGTTCTGCAGATGCAACTATGATACTTTCAATTAATACTAAGAATAACACTATAAAACTTTGCTCTTTAATGAGAGATATTTACTTAGATTTACCTAACGGCGAAAAGATGAATTTAAACTATACAATTTTAGATGGAGGACCAAGTTCCATATTGAAGGCAATTAATTATAACTTTAATTTAAATATAGATAAGTTTGTTCAAGTAGATTTAAAAAGACTTCCAAAGATAATAGATAGTCTTGGAGGTATTGAAATGGAGATTACACAAGATGAACTTAAATATATTAATGGATTTATTGATCAAATAAATAAAAATAACGGAACAAATTCAGAACATATATATACTTCTGGAATTCAACTTCTAAACGGCACTCAAGCTTCTGCTTATTGTAGAATTAGGTCTACAGAGGGAAGAGATTTCAGAAGAACTGAGCGTCAAAGAGATGTTCTAAATGCCTTATTTGTTAAATTCAAAGATATTAATACAGCGGAAATCCCAGAATTTGTAAGCGAAATTTTACCACTAGTTACTACTAACTTAAGTAATAGTGAAATTTTTTCCATATCATCTAAAGCTTTAGGTATGGGCTTAAGCAATATAATACAAGGAAGATTTCCTTCAGATAAAAATATTATTAGTGCCGGTTTTACCGATATGTATCATACAAATATCGATATAGAAGGAACTACTAAGGAACTTCATAACTTCTTATTTTCAATGAATGAGTAATTAAAATAATTCTCTAAATTACATTTATCAATTGCGATACCTTTCACTATAGTATACATAATAAAAAAATTAATAGTACATCTAGTTAATTTCACAGCTTAACTAGATGTACTATTTTTTACAGTCATATAATTTTATTTTATATCAAATATTTATATTTGTCTCAAAACTATTTATTTTTTAACAATAATTTCCTTGCCTTTTCTAAAATTTCAACTTGGACTTTATCTTTTAAAATCCACATAACAATAAAATAGAATCCTCCACCTGCAATCACTTGGCATAAGTTTGCAAGTATTTTATTTTCAAATATATTTCCAACTAAAATTACAATAATAAACATCATAATAGATACAATTATATACTTTATTATACCTAATAACATTTTACTAACATCAAGTTGTTTTCTTACAAATATAAATTGAATTATAGCTCCACTAAACTCTGCTATTATTAGTGAAATAACTGCTCCAAGTGCTCCAATTCTAGGTATTAAAATTATATTAGCTATAAAACTTAATACTGATGAAATAACTACTGAGTATGTATATTTATATTCTTCTTTTATTGCAATCAAATATTGAACTCCTATTATGTTAGCCCAACTTACAGGTATAATTATAACAGAGCTTATTGCAGCTAAACTTCCTACTTGTATATACTCTTTATCTAAAAACCAAGAAATAAGATTTTCAGATACTCCCATAAGCCCAAAAGCCATAGGTATAGATAAATAAGATACAAACATAAAAGCCTTATGTACAAACTCCTTAATCTTATCCTTTTCACCATTAGAGTTCATATTAGAAACTCTTGGCATTAAAACAGTACCAACTGATGCAATAAGTGCAAGAACAATCCTTACAATTTTTTGCGAATAATCATAAAACGCAACTTGCGCATCTGTTGATAAAATACCTATCATCGTTCTTGATAATAAAGTATAAACTTGAGATGCTATTTGTGGTAAAAATAATAGAATAAGAGGTATTATTGTTCTTTTCATTAATTTTTTATCAATTTGTACTTTTCTTATTTCTTTAGGAATATATATCCACATAACTACCATACCTATTACATTAATAATAGTTGAAATGAAGATATATAATAACAAATCATCTGAAGTCTTTACAAATGCAAATATCCCTATTAGTCCTAATAATTTTACAAGTATATTTCTTAATGATATTTTTTTAAAATCCTCTAACCCCATAAATAGCCAACTAATATCTATCATTGTAGCAACTACACTTATTCCTTGAACGAGATATATGGCTTTGTTGTCTTTTACAAATAATACAAATATTAAATATGCAATTAATGAAATTGATGTAGTTATTAATTGTGTTATATACAAACTCCAAAAGGTTTTACTAAGTTTTTCTTTATTATCTCTTACATATGCAACTTGTCTATTAGCATACATTTGCATACCAAGTGCACCAAATAACATAAAGTAATTTACTATGGATGCTGTATATGAGTTTATTCCTATTTGATCTGGTGTAAATACTCTTGTTAAATATGGCATAGTTATTAGAGGAACTATTAATAACATTATTTGATATACTGTATTATATATGTAGTTCTTTATAATATTCATGAATCTCTCCCCCATATATTCTTTTTTTATTTATTATTTCTGCCCATATTCTATTTTTAATATATTTATAGACATGCATTATATTGTATCATATAATCTAATTTATTTTAAATAGTTTGTAATAATTTCACCATTCTATTTTTATTTTATAGCTAAATGAATCTATTGAAATAAATAAAATTCATATAATTTTATACCAATTTTAAAACTAATTTACTACAGTTGATATTTTACTTTTTCATATCTCTCTTCATCCTTAGATACAAAGTATAATTCAATATTATCTAGATTCTCTAGCTCTGAAGTAATTACTGAAAATTCTACATATAAGTTATCTTCATCTCTAGTTATTTTACTATCTAATATCCTATTATTAATATTTACATATGCATATAATAAGTCATCACTTTCAATAGGAATTGTAATCTTTGTTATATTTTCCTCTGAAACTTCAATATTTTCCATATCTAATTTCACAAAATTATCTTCTATTAGATTATTATAATTTCTAAGGTTTTTTATATATGTTTTTTCTTCCATCATTGTAGTTGGATAATGATACCCTGTATTAGTGTATTCAGTAGATTCAAATAAAACTATATCTGGATTATAAATATTTATATAGTATTCATAATCTATTACATTTCTATAATTATGTATTTTCATAACTTCTGAAAAGTTTCCAGTTATAAATTTTTCTTTATTGTTAAAATAACTTCCAGCAAATATTAATAATCTAGGACCTTCTGTGTTAGTTAAATTTTTATAATGAGTAAAGTATCTAAAATTCTCATGTCTATATATTTCATCTTCATAATCTTCAATATACTGAAGGTTATATTCTTTTAAACTATAATTTGTAGTTTCTTCATTAATTATGAAGTTAGATGAAAGCAATTTCTCGTTAATTACTTTTTCTGATTCATACTTATTAATATCAAAAGTTCCAACTCTATTATCTAATTCGTTAAGTCTATCTATTATTGCTGAAATTCCAACAATAGCTCCAGTTTCATTCCAATGTCCTGCATCATACTTTTTGTCATATAATAGTATATCCTTTAATAAAGGATTTTCTTTTGCTTCTAACAATGTATCAACATTACTTAAGTAATTAACACCTTTTTCATTCAGAAGCTCTATAAAATAGTCTAGATTTTCAGTGCTATGATTATATCCTTCTGGCAAGTACTCTGGATAAATAGTTGATTTACTTGGCTCTAAAGTATATAGGAACTTAATACCTCTTTCATCACAATAAGTTTCAAAGTCCTTAATAAAACTTGAAAAAACCTCTTGAAATCTTAAGTTTACTTTAGTTTCTGGCAACTTAAGATAAATGTGTCCATCCTTGCCATTTTCATAAGTTGGATGAACTAACTCATCAAAAAACATATCCATTCCTTTTGTATATAAAGATACCATACTATTTCTAAAGCCAATTCTTTCATTAACATAGCTTCCAATGTTATTAAAAATAGTTTTACTATTATATGAATCTTTAAATATATCTTCAAAGTCTAATAACATTCTATTATCTATTTCAGAAACTTGATTAATCTTTAAATTTATATTAATTATTGGTAATAAAATAATTAATATAAATATTACAATCTTACCAATATAAATTTTTTTCATTTTTTTCACCTTTCTAAAATTGGAAGTAAATAAATGGACTATAAGTAGAATTAACTACAAAAATAATTGATATAATAAATAATAAAGATATTATTATTGTAGATAAAACTTCAAAGTTCTTACTTTTCTTATACTTCTTTAGATTATTATTCGCAAATGGTACTGCCCCTAATATAGAAATTACAATCCAAAAAACAAGTTTTTTATTAATAAAATAACTATACTCAAAAGTAATATCTATAGCCTTACTAAAACCAAACATAGTTTTAATAAATCCAATTGCCTGCTCTAAATTATCTGCTCTAAATAGCACCCATCCTAAAATAACAATTAGCATAGTTACAATATACTTAATAGTTCTTGGAACATTAATATACCATTCTTTATTTCTTATAGCTCTTTCAATAAGAATAAAAAATCCATGCCATAGTCCCCATAATATAAATGTCCATGCTGCTCCATGCCAAATTCCTGTAACTAAAAATACTACAAATAAATTAAAATATATATTTCCTCTTCTATTTCCACCAAGAGGTATATATAGATATTCCTTAAACCATGTGGATAAGGAAATATGCCATCTTCTCCAAAATTCTGTTATGGATTTTGAAATGTATGGGTAATTAAAGTTCTCCATAAATTCAAAGCCAAACATATATCCAAGTCCTATAGCCATATCAGAATACCCTGAAAAATCATAATATATTTGAAATGTGTAACAAATTGCTCCTATCCAAGCAGTTGGCATATCTATTCCACTATAGTATAATTAAATATATTATCTGCCATTCCAGCTAATATATCTGCAATAATAACCTTCTTGGCTAATCCAATAACAAATCTATTGATACCATAGCTAAAAAACTCTAAAGATTCTTTTCTATTTCTAATTTGATCATCTATAGTTTTATATTTTATAATTGGACCAGCTACTAACTGCGGAAATAATGATATATATAGTGCAACTGAAAAAGGATTTTTATTAACCTTCCCATCATTTCTATATATATCTATAATATAAGACATTCCCTGGAAAGTGAAAAATGAAATCCCAATAGGTAAAACTATATTCTTTATAGAATAATTAGTATTAAAAATTTCATTTATATTCTCTATAGTGAAATCATAATATTTATAATAAAATAGCAAAGCCAAATTTAGTATTATCCCTAAGCTTAAAAATATCTTTCTTAGTTTAATATTACTTCTTACATCGTCTATTAAAATTCCAAAAATATAATTTATTATAATTGAAACTATTAATATCTTTAGGTAACTTACTCCACCCCAAGAGTAAAAAAACAAACTAGCAAGTAATAATACATAATTCTTTAATTTTTTTCCTGAAATGTAATACAAGAATAAAACTAATGGTAAAAAAACAAAAATAAAAATTGATGAACTAAATACCATAATTACTCCTCTTATGTTAATTAATTAGACAGTTTATTATTATATGATATATCTATATATAATTGTATATAATCTACTTATTATATTTCCACTATAACTGAACTTACATGTATAGAACTAACAAATACTTGCTTTTTCTTAATCTCCCTTTTATTCGCCCTAATTCTTTCCCATGGGGAACAATCTTTAGAAATTATCCATAAATGAGCCCCTGGAGAAATTCTCCTGAGGCTCATAATTTTTTATTTAACTTTAGCTTTTCTTTTTATTGCTATAAATAAGCCACTAGCTATTAATATTGTAGCTAACAAAATTATTTGAGTGCTTGAAATTGCTGTTCCTGTTGTCGGTAATTGATTTGCCTTATTCTCACTTTCACCCACTTTTGAATCCTCTGGTACCTTTGGTGCCTCCTTATTAGGTTCTTGAGGCTTGCTTGGTTCTTCTGGATTATTTGGTTCTTCCGGCTTACCTGGTTCTATTACTTCAGAAATTTTTTCAAACTTTGCAGTTACTTCTATATCAGACTTAACTACAAATCTATAAATTTCTTCTTTACTTATTTCCTTATTTTCTACATCAAACCATCCAACAAACTTATGCCCTTCGTCTGCTTTTGCAATTAAATTAACTTCTTTTCCTTCTTCATATTTACCTTGCCCCGTAGTTGAGCCTCCCTCTGTATTATTAACTGTAACAACATACTCCTTTGGTATTGGTAATATATAATTTACAGTATACATATTCTTGCTTCCATCTTCTGCACGAACAAATATTAATGATTTATTATTATGAATTGGTAATATAGTGACTGCTCTATTATCTTCTGCATTAGCCTCAACCTGCTCTGGTAACTTATCTAAATTAATTTCGTACTCATTTATCTCCGGATCAAAATCTTCTAAATTATTACCATTTATTTTTATTTCTTTTAAAGTATTTTTATCACTAGCAATTTCTTTTTCTACATATTCATATACCTTTACTTCTGTTAATCCAATACAATTCCCTACTTGTGGTTGTTGCATATATATTCTAATACTATCAGTATTTATTGATTTATCTAAGAAATAAGTTGTTTCTCCAGCACTATGTGATACTTCTGTTGTATTTGTATGAGACTGAACAACATATTCTCCATTTTCATTTTTATAACTAATTTCAACTTTCTTTGGAATTCTCGCACTTAAATTATCTGTAAACAACCATAAATCTAGACGATCTATATTATATTTATTGTTCCAATCAAATTGAACATAAGCTCCCTTAGGCTCACCATTTTCAGAAGTTAATGTACGCTCCCTCCAATTTGTCCAACGTTCATTTACATCTTCTCCGCCATTAGTAATTCCATTATTAATAGAATTTAAATTATCTGCAGTTTGTATAGGGCTTTGAGATAACCTTGGAATATCATTGTTTTCATTTGATTTATTAATGGCAATATTTCTAGCAGCTTTTAAAGCTGGTACTACACGGACACTAGCAGTAACATTATAAGTTTTATTTAATAAACTTACAGTGCCAGGAATAGAAACAATTGTATTTTCAGTTGTAAAATCTATATTATCAAAATTCCAACTAACAACAAACTCCTCTGATTCAGTACCATTTGCTAAATATCCTTTTACTGTTTTAGGAAGTGTAGGTTCATTTCCTGCATAGGTAAAAGTAGATATATTCTCCATTGAAACTACATCACCAACAACATGTATATTAACAACTA
This sequence comes from Clostridium sp. SGI.024, assembly GCF_050315195.1. NCBI lineage: Bacteria > Bacillati > Bacillota > Clostridia > Eubacteriales > Clostridiaceae > Clostridium > Clostridium sp. SGI.024. The sequence continues at coordinate 20,074 of NZ_JBNPON010000031.1, forward strand.
CTGGAATATCTGTATCTTCCAATCTACCTGTAACTTTAAAAATTTGTGGAGTCTTTAAATTCTCTTCATCATATTCATTCCATTCAATTCTTATAGCTTCAGTAGTACCATCGCTATATCTAGCATTAACCTCTTTTGGTAATAAAGGCTTTTCATCTAATGAAACATAATAATCCTTTACTATATCATAAGATTCTATAAACTTATCATCTCCTGAATTATTTACAGAATTAATAGTTATAGACTTAGATTCTAGTCCCTCTCCTGAAACATTTAAGATGATTTCTCCAGCATTTTTAGTTGATTGAACTATTACTAATGCTTTCCCACTAAATGCACTTCTACTTCCTAACTTATCACTTTGTGGTTTATATCTATCTGTATCAGCTGCATTACCATTATCTAAACCAACTATTTTACCATTTCCCTCAAGTGTATAAGTTAGTCTATTATTAGCACCATAAGCTAAATTTCCTTTATCATCTACTAAATCAACAGTTATATAAGACAAGTCATATCCATCTGCATTTATAGTAGTTCTATCAGCATTTAAGCTAACAGAAGATACCTCTCCATAAGTTTTAACTATAGATCTTCCATCAGTATTATTTAGTAAATTTCCTGATTTATCATATCCCTTAGCTTCTATAGTTCCAGCTTCGTAAGGTACAGTAAAAGTTGGATATAATGCATCATTATCAAATGTATAATATTTATAACCAGCATTTGTTGTATTTTCTGTAGCTGTTTTACTTCCAATCAATCTACCATTTAGATACAATTCAACTTTATAAGCATCCGTAAAGACACTAACTTGTACATTTCCATTTTGAACTGGTATATCTTGTTGATTCCATGAAGGTAATACATGTACTGTATTTACACTATCATTCCATTGACTTTGGTATAAATAATAAATATCTTTCTCAAATCCTGCTGTATCAACTATACCAAAATAACTTGATTTAGGTGCAGGTCCTCTTCCCCCACCAACTGTTCCTGTTCCTGTTCCATTCCAAGGTGTGGGTTCTCCAATATAATCAAAACCTGTCCAAACAAATTCACCAGCATTATAATCATTTTTTATTGTATATTTCCATGCATCACTTGCTGAATGTCCCCAACCAACTCTATTAGAGTTATTATCAAACTCTGGTATTTGTAAATCTTCATTACTTTGATCACTTCTATTTATAGACTTATAATAACCTCTACTATGAACTGCACTACTAGTTTCTGAACCATAAAGTATCCAACTAGGATTTGCATTTCTTAAATTTCTAAATTGATCGCCATTAGCATAATTTAGTCCAACTATCCCACCACTATTAGCAATAATATTTGAAATAGCAATAGCTCTGGAATCATTATTCTTACTCTTGTTTTCACCAATAGTCACAGGTCTAGTCATATCTTCATCTTGTATCCAATTAACAATATTTTGTGCAATTGTAGTATAGTTAGATGTATCTCCGCCAATTCCTTCTAATACTTCATTTCCTATTGACCACATAATTACTGATGGATTATTCTTTGAAGTCTTAACCATTGCCCTTGCTTCAAATTCTCCCCATGACATTCCACTTTTACCGTTTATTATTTCATTTGTATCTTTTATAGTCACATTAAAGTATCTACCAAAATCATTACTATTTCCATTTTTAGAGTTAGTCCAAGTATCAAAGGCTTCATTTATAACTAAAAGCCCTAATCTATTACAAATTTCTAATAACATTTCACTTGCAGGATTGTGTGTAACACGAATTGCATTAACACCCATTTCCTTCATAGTCTCCATTTGACGTTCTACAGCTCTATAATAAGAAGCTGCACCTAAAGAGCCTTGATCATGGTGCATAGAAACGCCCCTAAGCTTCATATTTTCTCCATTTAATGAGAAGCCAGTATCTCTATCAAATTTAAAATATCTGAACCCAAAGTCTGTATAATAAGTATCAACTACTTTATCATCTAATAATACTTCGCTTTTTACTTGATAAATATTAGGAGTATCCACTGACCATAAATCTGGCTTATTTACTATAGCTGTTTGGGTATATTTAGAATCTCCATTAGAGTCTATATTCTGTGATAATTCTATTGCACTACTAACCTCTTCACCCTTTGAATTTAACACTGTAGTTCTAACTTTCACATTACTAGCTTTATTAGATTCATTTTCTACAATAGTTTCAACTATTACATCAACATTCCCACCTTTTTGTGATTCAATCTTTGGAGTTGTAACCGTTGTTCCTAAATGTGCAACATGAATAGACTCTGTAACTGTTAATGTAACATCTCTATATATTCCACTTCCAGAATACCATCTACTAGTTGGAACTGGATTTCTAACTTTTACTGCTATTATATTCTCAGTTTCCCCATCATAAATTAACTCATCAGAAATATCAAAAGCAAATGCAGTATAGCCATAATTATGCTCACCAATTAATTTTCCATTTATATAAACTTCAGCATTCATATAAATACCATCAAAATTTATAGTAAATTCTTTTCCTTCATACTTCTCAGGTACAATAAAATGTTTACGGTACCACCCAGTACCTCCTAATAAAAATCCACTTTCTGCTTCTCCTTGAACAGTAAAATCACCTTCAATACTCCAATCATGTGGTAAATTTAAAGAACGCCAAGATGAATCATTAAAATCTGTAGCTTCTGCACCTGATTGATCGCCTTTATAAAATTTCCAATCTTGATTAAATATTGTAGATCTTTCTCCATCCTTAATAAAACCTACATATACCGTTTCAGCATTTTGCTTTTCTTCAGTCTCATAACTCAAAGGTACTGCTGAACTGATTGTTGTTGGTAATAAACTGGTCATTACTGACATTCCAACTAATAAAGCACAGCATTTTTTCTGAAATGGTTTCATTATTCTCAACTCCTTATCTTTTTTTTTTGTTAAATATTTATATTATTATTAGACCTCAGATTTTTATTATCTAGATTCTCTGAGGTCTAAAATAACTACCTCATTAATTGTTAATAAAAATTAATCTTCTTTTTTCTTAAATAACACTGCACCTATTGTTGTTAATGCAATTGCTACCATACTTGATAAGCCTCCTATTACTGCTCCTGTATTAGGTAACTTATCAGTATTACCTTTACCACTGTTGTTTTTATCATTACCAGCATTACCATCAGTTTTGTCATCATCAATCTTGTCATCATCAATCTTGTCATTATTAATTTCAACTAAGTTATCAATAGCACTTGCTATTTCTAATGTTGCTTTATCTACTTCTTCTTGTGTGGCATCTTCTTTTGATACTATTCTATTTGCATTTAATAATGCTTCATTAAATTCTTCTAAACTTTGTGCTGTATATTTTGATGTGTCTATTTTATTTGCATTTTCTACTGCTGCAATTAATTCTTCTTTATTTGCCTTTATCACAAGATTACTTATAGAAGTATTTAATCTACTTATAGCTCCATTAACTTCTTCTTGTGTAGCATCTTCTTTTGATACTATTCTATTTGCATTTAATAATGCTTCATTAAATTCTTCTAAACTATTTGCAGTGTATTTTGATGTGTCTATTTTATTTGCATCTTCTATAGATTTATTTAGTTGAGATTTGTCTACAGTTATTTCTACCTTTGTTATCTTTATGCTATCAATATTAATTGTTGATCTTTCATTGTTATAGAATTTTATTTTATCTAATCCATTTTTAAGTGAAACTCTAAAAGTTTTTGTTCCAAAGTTAGGTAATGTTAATGGGCAATCAACACTTCCTGAAATTGATTCATCATTATTTACATAGAATAAAGTGTCATTTGCTCCTGATAAATACCTAATTTCTATATCGTATAATCCAGCTGATTCTGTATTTACCCACATATTTACCCAAGCATTTCCTCTACTTGTTCTACCTAACCAGCCAACAACTTTTCCGCCACTAGCTCCAGCTTTATTTTCTATTTCTCCACCTACACCTTGTAGCTCTAAGTTTTCACCTTCCACTAACACTTCATTACCTGTTAAAAGAATAGGATTACTTTCACTATTTTGATGATTTACTTCTCTTACTTTAAATCTAACTTCTATCCTAGTATCCTTTTGGATATTTTCAATAATATAACTATTTCTTGCTCCTACAGAAACTCCATCTACTAATACATCACTAACTACATAGCCCTCATTAGGTGTGAATGTAAAGTTTTCTGATTCTCCTTCTTTTTTAACTACTGAGCCAGCTGGAGTGATACTACCATTTTCTCCTGCAACTGCTGTAATAGTATAATTAGTTTCTACTAACTCTTTAGCTGTTACTTCAAAGCAATCAATATTTGGTGAAGATTGTGAATCTGATGTGAAAATTAATTCTCCAGCACCAGCATTTGTAACTACAACATCAAAGCTTGTTTTTATAATTGGTATTGGTCTTTGAGTTCCAGTTCCCGGAACTGACTTACTTCCTGATTCTATGTTAGTTCCACTCCAATTAACTTTATTTAAATTTCCCTCAGATCTTCCTGATTCATAAGACATATTAAATGTGTATATACCTGCTTTTGGAGCATAGAATGGAACCTTTATTATATTGCCTGGCTCAAACCAAGTAACCATTTTACCACCACTTGCTGCAGCTCTATCTGTTATTCTTACATTGTTAGTTCCTGTAATAGGAATAAGTGTAAATAATTCCGCTTCTAATAATTTCTTATTATTTAAAGTACTAGGGAAAATAAAAGGATTTTCTACAGTATATGGTGTATCAACATCATTATCTATAATGGTTACTTCTGCCTTTTTATTTAGTCCTATTATTGCACCATTAGTAGCATCGTTAATATTACAGTAGAATTTTAAGTTTCCTGACTTTTCAGTATTATCTATAGCACTAACTGATACCTTAGCAGTTGTTTGCCCGTCAACAAATTCTATAGTTTTATTTACATCCCCATAATGCCTACCATGAACAGCACTATCTGGTGATGTTGAGAAATGTACTGTAGCTGGACCTTTGCTTCCTCCAACTCTCTTAATAGTAATTTCTTTTTCTTCACCTTCATAGACAGTGTAGCTAGTATTTTCTATTTCAAACATTCCTGCACCATTATTATTTAAATAATAAGCGCAATCTAAGCCTATTGCATTTCCATTTGCCGCTGAATTTCTTTCGCCCTTAACAACTATTTTAACAGTATGTTGTCCCTCTGGTAAATCGTTTGTTGTGTATAATACTTGAGAAATAGCTCTTCTTGAACTATAGGTATCTACATCTGCAACCTTTACTCCATCAATGTAAACTTCCATAATTCCATGATTCGGATCTAAAGTACCAACAATCCATGCCTTGGTTCCTGTAAAAGTAAAGCTTGCATGAGTGCCTCTTGAACTACTGTACATTCCTGTACTACCTATTCCGATACTTTCTTGAGTCCAACTATTTTTATTTTCAAAATTTACATTATCAATAAAATCTGTACCTGATGGCACAACTGATTTTAACTCAAAAGAATTATCTAACTTATATACTTCAACGTTTTCAATTAAAGGAACAGCTTGTGAATTTCTAATATTTATTCTAATTTGACTAGCTCTTACTTCATTACCTCTCACTAATCTTTTAGCACCTATTGTATATCCACTACCAAATTCCCTCCATTGACCATTTGTAAATACCTCAACAGAAAATTGTGAAATTCTTTGACCTAATTTTATATATTCTTCAATTGATACAACATCGAAGGTCTTTTCTCCTCCTAAATTAATTGTTAAGCTTCCTGTTGTTTGTCCATCATCCATTGTCCAATAAGTATCATCATCATCATCTAAAACATTATTTGGGCTGTATTCAGAACTATTTCCTCTAATTGAAGAAGCTGTAGCTGTAGCATTTTCAGGCTTTGCCAAATTTTCATCGAAAGAGTTCTTAATAGCATCTGAAAATTCCTTTATTCTATTAATATCATTTTGTGTGAAACGACCTCTATTATCAGGAGCAACATTAAGCAATAAAGGTTGTCCTCTACCAACTGATTTAAAGTATATATCCGTTAATTCCTCCATACTCTTAGGACTGTTTCCTGCATGCCAAAACCATCCACTTGTCAAAGATACATCACATTCACCAACGCTCCATATATCTCCATTTGGGTCTCCACCATTTAAATAACTAGTTTCTTCACCTCTACCTTGATCATATCTATCTCTTACACGCTGTTGATTAATCTTTGACCAAACAGGATCCCCTGCTTTACCTGATTCATTTCCTATCCATCTTACAGTTGTACCATATGGACTAAATACTAAACAACCTGGTTGTAGTTCTTCAATTAAAGCAAACCACTCATTAAATTTATATTTTTGAGCAGCAGCTCCACTTCCCTTAGCTCCATCCATCCATACTTCAACAAATTTTCCATTATTACCATATTTATCATTTCCTAGTATTTCTCTTAATTGGTTCATATAATATTCATTGTAGTCTCCATTGCTGTCTGTTTCTTCATTTGTTCCTGTGCCATATCCATAAGAAGTTGCATTAGCATCCCATGGTGATAAATAAATTCCCATATCCATATCATATTCAGTACATGACTTGGAAAGTTCCTCTAGTACATCACCTTCTCCTCCCATTGTAGCCTGCCAATTTGTACTACTATCTACATCATGTTCTGTAAATTCACTCTTCCATAGTGCAAAGCCATCATGATGCTTACCCACTAAAATAATTCTCTTAAACCCCGCATCTTTTAATGTTCTTACCCATTCATCTGTATTTAAATCTGTAGGATTAAAACTATTGGGATTTTCTCTACCATTTCCCCACTCAACTCCTGTAAATGTATTCATACCAAAGTGAATAAAAGCTGCTAACTCTTCTTCATGATATTGTAATTGGGATGAATTGGGTAACGGTCCATGTGCTTCTGGTGGTCTTACATTTGTGTTTTCAACTGCAAAAACTCTAATTGGTGCCATTTCAAATATCATTCCTGCAATAACTATGCTAGCCACTAATTTTCTTATTTTTTTCATATTTTTCCCTCCATAAATCTTTTATAAAAATACTAAGTAAAATTAATACTTAATAATTTTTAACCCATTAAAACCCTTTAATTTTATAAAAAGACCCCAAAGAATAATTCTTACTTTGAGGTCTTAATCTTAAGTGCTATACTATTTCTTCTTTCTTAATACAACTCCAGCTGCCAAAAGTAATGATGCGATTCCTCCTAAAACAATAGTTGAAGTTCCACCAGTTAAAGGTAGATTGCCACTATTGTTATTATTTTTATCATTATTATTGCTATTATTATTGTTACTATTATTTACCACTAACTGATCTATAGCTTTTTGCAATTCAATTTCTGCAGTTAAGATATCAGCTTCTGTAGAATTTTTATCCTTTAATACCTTCTTAGCTTCCTTTAACTTTTCACTAAGAACTTCAAAACTGTTTTTCGTATAATACTTCTTTGTATAACCTTCTGCTTTATTAATTAAAGATTCTAATCTTTCTTTGCTTGGCTTTAATTTTAATTCAGAAAAGGCTCTAAACAATTCACTATAAGCTTTCGTTATCTCTTCTTCACTTGCATTCTCCTTTATAAGAACCGCCTTTGCCATTTCTAACTTCTCTGTTAATATTCTCCAAGATTTTTCTGTATAATTTTCATTATTTAGATTCATTATTTTTTCTATTAAGGAAGTTAGTGGCTTTTTATCATTATTTTTAAATGATAAGCCTTCAATTGCTGATTTTAAATTAGTTGTAGTAGCATCTATACTTTCTTGATTTGCATCTTCATCAGCTAGTATAATCCTAGCTTCTTCTAAAGCTTCTCTAAACTTATTAACTGAAGCTATATTTTCAACCTTTGAAAGTTCCTCTTCTGTAATATATTCTGCTATATCAACTGTAGCTTTAAGTTGTTCCTTATTTACTGGAATTATTTCATCTATGGCTAAAGAATTTATAGCTTCTTTAACATTTTTTATAGCTTCTGATACGGCATCTTTTGTAGCATCTGGATTGTTTAAAACTACATTTGCTGCTTCTACTGACTCTTTTAATACATTTAATGTAACTTCTGTATATTCAGTATCACTATTTATTAAATTATTTGCACTTTCTATAATAGAACGTAATTCTTCTATATTAACTAAATCAGTAATTGAAGTTACTAAGCTTTCTTTAGCCTTATCAATTTCTTCTTGATTTGCATTTTCCAAGTTATTAAGTATATCTTTTGCATATTTTAAAGCCTCAGTAAATTTAGTATAACTACCTACTGTATACTCATCTGACTTATAAATTTCTGAACTTAATACTAATTCTTCTAAATCAGTTATATTAGGCAGACTATAATTATTAATTGTTACTATTTCATATATAGTAGGGGCAGCTCCTTGCCAATCAATTCTTATTTCAAAAATATTATCATATTTCATATTTACAAGTTCAGTTAAACTCTTATCTAACCTTCCAAGTTCTTCCCATATTCCTTCTCCTGACTGATTGTATCCAGTTCTAACCATAACCCTTGCATTTGAAATTTCATTTCCACTTTGAACTATATTTATCTTTTTAACATCGGTATTTTCAGATAAACGATAAGTTAAGCTACCTGATTTAATTTCACCATTATTTGTATTTGCCTTATATGCTGTAGTTAGATTCTTATCTTTAATATTTTGTGGTGAAAAACCTGATAGTTCAATTGGATTAGATACATAAGTTGGATCATTAACTGTTGGTATATATTCTCCATCATTTATTAGAATTTCGCTTATTTTTATCCATCTATACATATAATCTGCAGTAAATAAAATTCTTAAATACCTTGCTTCTTTATCTGATTCTAATTCACCTCTTACAAAAGCATGAGAAATTGGTACTATAGTTGTACTATCTCCATGTTCATATCCGCATTCAACTGGTTTAGAGCTAGCATCAGTATCATCATTTTGTATACCATCACCTATAGTAATAACATCAGTCCAATTTTCTCCATCTGAAGAGATTTGGAATTTAGCATCTCTTAGATAATCTATTTCTGTGTCTAAGACTGCATAGGTAAGGTTTCTTATATTAATAGTTTGACCTAAATCAAATACTATACTTCTATCTTTAATTGGGAATGAATTAAACCTTGCTAAAGTATTGAAATTTTTATCAAAAATATTCGCAACATTTCCATCTATAGGAACAAAAGCTTCTTTTAATGAAGGAGGATATACTTCATTAGATTTAACTTCAAACTTATTTAAATTAAATGTAACTTCTTTATTAGCCATCAATCTAATATATCTAGCCTCTTGTAAATCCTTCATATTTTCTAAATCAACATCATTCCACTCAATTTCATTCATAGATGTTTGTAATACTAATCCATCCTTATTGGAAACTTCTAAGTTAATTTCTGATAAATCTTTTATTCTATCTAATTTAATTCCAATATATTCATTATCAAGTAAATTTATATTTTCTTTTGGAACTAGTTTTGTCAATTCTTCACTTTCTAAAACTGATAAAAGCTCTAATTCAGTATTAGTATATACATTTTTGGTTGAGGAATTGCTTCCATATCTTTTCACACTAATCTCAGAAAATATTATCCACTTATTAAGAGCTACTTTGTTAGTTAATCTTACATACCTAGCTTCTACTCCTTCAAGATTTTCCTCTATAATATCTTGTCCAGATGCTTTTCCATTATATTCTTTAAATGTTGTCCAATTTATATTGTCTTTGGAGTATTCTAATTTATAACTAGTCCATTTATCTGATGAGCCATTTCTTCCAGTTACAAATCTTACTTCTCCAACTGGAATTACTTTTCCTAAATCTACTCCAATATAGTCTCCAACATTAGTAATATCACCAGCATGTGTTTTATACCAAACATCTGTTGAATCATTTCCATCAAATAAATTAGCTTCAGAACCTTGATATATTTGTGGCCATTGAGTTCTTATTACTGTTGGCCTTATTTCAGAATCATCTGCAATATTATCTTTATTAACAGTAATGTCCTTAATTCCTAACCAAGTATTAGTTCTTTCTTTAGTAGCTATAATACGAATACCCATAGCCTCTAAATCTAATTTATCAATAGTAATTTTATTTGGCATAGTATATAGCTTACCCTCTTCTAAATCAATCCAATTGCTCCCATCAACTGTATACTGAACCTTAGCTTCTTGCATTGTATCATTTGGGTTTGCTATAGCACCTAATAAAAATTCAATATCCTTAATCTTAATTAATCTATTATACTTAATCCCGATATAAGTACCTTCTGATATACTACTTGGATTCTTATAAACAACTTCTGTTGAAGGTTTATTATCTAATATATTATTTAAATTTCCTGTTGGAAGATCTATTCTATTAGTTATAACTGACGGTACTATTATAGATGGGTCAACTATTCCAGCAACTATTGGTGCTAAGATTCCTTCCATATTCTTTATAAATGGTACAATATGCTGAACTCCTACCTCTGCATATTGAATATGATCTACATATTTAAAGCCATAAGTTTTTGATTTTTCAAAAGCTGATTTAGCTTGTGAATAATGGGTCCATAAGTCACTTTTATTTCCTTCTTCATTTGAGATAATAGCCTCTAAGTATTCAATAGCCGCTGTTGTTGTATCTTCCCAAGAATTTAACCAGTATATAATTTGATCTCTTGTCTTTTCATTTCCTGGATTATTTTTATAATATTGGGCTGAATCCTTTAGCTTTTTGAATTCTTTTATTAATTCTAATGCATCTTCTTTAACCTTTGCTCCAGAAGAATATTTTTCTTTAAATGCTGTTATTTTTGGAGCTAATTCAAGGGATTCTTGTAATGCTCTTACACGACCATCCATATTTTGATTTATCATATGCTTACTTATTTCACGTAAAGCAGCTGATGCTTCTGTCTCTATAGCTGTATTATGATCCATATATTTAAATGAATCATGCCAGTTTTGATCAGCTTCTTCTTTACTTTCCCATATATTCCATGAATAATCTGCAACTGCAAATAGGGCTGATTTATTGGCTTCTGATTGTTGCATTGGATTTAACATTATACCTTCAATAAGAGTTGGATCTACCCCAGGATGTAAGAAGGTATCATTACCTCCCATAATTAAATGTTGTTTTGAGTTATCTGAACATGGCCAGTTAATCCAGTAATAAGGAGCTCTTCCTGTATTACTTTTAAATGTACTTGAGAAACTTTGAGACACTTCTCCCCATATCCTTCCTCCTGTCATAACAATTTGAACATTTTCTGGAGATTGTTTTAGATAATTAAACTCATTACTTGAACCATTTCCCATATAATCATACGGAATATAAGGTAACGTTGTTTTCATATCAGGATATTGTAATTTAACTTCATTTTTGAGCCAATTAGTCATATCATTTATTAATCTAAGTCCTAACTGTCCACCAGGATTAGCAAAATCATCTGCAAGTATAGCTACTTGTCTAACCCCTTGGTCTATAACTTGCTTAAGCTTAGACTTTAAGTCATTTAAATCCTTTTGATATCCAGCTTCATTTTTGTTAATTCCAAAAGGATCATTTCCTGGGAAAGGATGAATTCCATAAACAAATCTAGTTTTAGAAGCATTTCCTGCATCAGCTAGTTGCTTAATCCATTTAAGCTCATCTTCAGTATATAATGAACGCCACTGAACTCTATGCTTTGGATCATCCTTTGGTGCATAAAAATAAGCATTTAACTTATAGTATCCACCGTAAGTCATAAGGTCAATTCTGTCTTGAACAGACCAAGGATTTCCGTAGTAACCCTCTATAAATCCCCGTGTTACTACATTTGCATAGTCTTCAATTTTAAAGTTTTTTATAGAATTATCATTTTTTTGATTCAATATATGATATAAAGTAGTTAATCCATAAAAAGCTGAATCTGTATCTCTTCCTAAAATTGTTATTACATTTTTATCAGCTGCTAAAAAATATGAATCATTTTTTTCAAAAAGGTTTTCAGTTTCTATTGCATACTTCCTTGAATAACTATCAACAACTTCACCTGACCCATTGATTCCAACTAAGATATTTGTCTTATCATTAGCAATTTCATTAGTTTTAGAAACTTCATAACTAATATTGTGTACCTTTAATATCTCATTCTCTAATCTACTTTTTGTATAGTTATCTATACCCGACTCAAAAATAACGTTTACACCACTGCTAAAAGAAAGATTTCCCTCTTCGTAGCTTATTTTATGTGGTGCAGGATAAATTTCGTATTTAGAATCTTCTGTTTGTTTTATTTCAATTTTTTCTGTTTTTGTTTCAGCTGAAACTTTTATACTTCCAGACATATTAGATAATAAAATTAAACTTGTTAGCATTAGTGCTAAATACTCTTTAGATTTTTTTATCATATTATTTACTCTCCTCCCTTAACTATTTTTAACTTATATTTTTAGTAATATAATAATTTACAAAATCAACTATTAACCACACCCATTCATATATTTAATTACTTTTTTGGCTTTTATTTACATATATTTCATAAAAAAAAGCTGAAAAGTTTAAAAGCACCTCTTCAGCTAATGCTCAACCTTAATTGATTACACACTTTAATAATATATTATTGTTTGTATTTATTATATTGTATATAAATATATATTTCAATATATTTTAGTTAATTTTTACCATTTATTTACTACTTCCCTGGGGAACAATATTAGGAAATTAATACATTTTGATTAACAAATTTATAAAAAATAAAATACCCTATATGGATAACTTCTTTCCTTTAGGGTATTAAATCATATATTTTTATATATTTATAACTTTATAGGTTCAACGAACTTTTCTCTTCTAATAAAGTATCTTTGAAATGTTTCATTTTTATCTATTACTGAATCTAATTCTGATGCTAAATCAAAAGCTTTATTCATTCCTTCTTTTCCATGTTTTCCACAGATAACAAAACCACTTGATAATTTTTCTCCAGGAACTGTAATACCTGTACATTTACACATATTTATTGATTTAACTAGAGCCTTTCCTCCATTAGAAGTTATTTCTTTTTCTACTTTTCCCTTGAAACTTCTTTGTATTGTTTCATCATAGCCATAAACATCTATTGGTCCTTCATAAGTTAATATAGTATCTGCTAAATCACCTTCAAATATATTATTTATTTCTCTTATTCCTATGCTTCTTTCATATATATTATCAAAATCATAATCTAAAAATTTGAATTTATTCTTATCTAATAATTTAATAACTTTATCTATTTCTTCTCTCATATCTACGCCATCAGGTAACTTCAATAAATTCGCTTTTGGAATTAAAACTCTAATAACTTCATCTTTACTTTCTAGTTCTTCATCTAATATATCTTCTGTTACTTCCTTTAATATAGGTAAATTCTTAGAAATGATACCAATTCCTCCAGTAAAGTCTATGCTATCTGTGGATAAACTTCCTTTTCCTGTAACTAAATTTACTCCTGATCCAATAAAGGAATATAAATTGGTGCTAAGAGCAGGAGCTAATACTGAACCCCCACCATCTGTACCTATCCCAAAGTCATTTATTCCTTTAATTATATTTATAGCTGTACCACTACTTGAACCAGTCATACATCTATAAGTTAATGGATTTATTAAGTCTGTATCTATACTTCTCCCCAAGTGGGACATCTTATCCACAGATAATAATAAATATTTTGAATTTTCCCTCAATTTATCCACTATTGAAACTAGAATATCCACAGTATTTTTGACACCAAAGGTTAAAACATCATCCATTTTTTCTTTTGCTTCAATTTCTAGATTATTATTTATCGAAACTACTGACATATATAAATTTTGTTCTGCTAATACCTTTGCTCTATAAACCTTAGCATCTTTATCCATACTCCTCTACACCTCATCAGATATAATATCTTTTAAAAAGCTTTCTCCATTTTCTGGACTCTTAACATTAAAATAATCAGCTACTGTTGCACCAACATCTGAAAGAGTTTTTCTTTCTCCAATAAAGCCTTCTTTTATATTTTCTCCATAAATCATTATAGGAACCATTTCCCTTGTGTGCTTACTATGGCCTATAGTTGGGTCATTGCCGTGGTCTGCCATTATTAATAAAATATCATCACCATTGATAGTATTCATTAGCTCACCAATTAACCTATCTGCTATTTGTAATTTTTCAGCATATCTATCTACATTTTCAGAATGTCCTGATAAATCAGTTTCTTGTACATTACAACAAATAAATCCTTTATCTACTTCCTTTGATATTTCAATAGTTCTCTTTAAAACTTTTTCTGTATCTACCATAGGGATACTTGTACCTTTTTCATTTATAACTACATCTGCTACCTTACCTAGTAAGTAAACTGGTATATTTTCTTCTGATAAAATAGTTGATACTTGAGTTTTAGGATTAACACCGTATCCTAAATGAATACACTCATAACCATCATTATAAACACCAGATTTCGGTGCATTTATCCCAATATATCCACCTTCTTTTTCTTCTTCTGCATTTAGTATATCTTCTAAAGTTATACCCTTTCCCCCAAAAGTAATTACTCTTGGTACTGTTGCAATTGATCTTACTATGCGTCCAATTTCTAATACCTTATTAAAAGGAATTAAGTCTAAGGCAGAAGTTATATTAAATGCTTGTCCTAAATCACATTCTATATTATCTGCTACAGTAAGAGCATCTTCTACAACAAGATATTTTTCTTGCTTTCCATATTTATATTCTACCTTATATCCAGCCTCTTTTAATGCCTTATAAATTTCCTCTATTTTATTCTTTATAGGTTCTCTAAATGGCATCTTTGGCTTTGTTCCCATTATTTCTTGGTGTCCAAAGAAAGTGTCTGCTCCAAAATGAGTTAAATTGGATTTTCCATAAGTTGCCTTAGGATTTTTCTTCATTCCATTTATTTCTTTATCTATTATGTTTATTAAACCTAATTTTTCCAAATTAGGTAGCTTTAAATCACTTCTTCTTTCTAATATATGAATACAAGTATTTGAATTAATATCTTGAGGTCTTGTTTCTCTTACATCATCCATTTCTCCTATTCCAAAACCATCAAGAACTATAACTATAAATTTATTCATTTAAAAACCTCCTTAAATCCCTTTTACTATTTATCCCCTGTTATCAATTTTTTTTGAAATAAAAAAGAAATTTCAGCAGAGTTGTAACCTAATCCATCCTCTATCATCCATTTCCTTTTTCTATAACTATTAATTCAATTATTAAGATAAATAATGAAATATTTACTTAATTTAGTTTTGTGTATCAAAACGTCCTAAGCTCTTAACTTTTCACTATTTCCTCTTCACTAAAATTTCTTTCCTTGTGAATCATAAATTCCAACTATCTCTGGCTTTCCATTTTTTATCCCCTTAACTAAAGCCACATTACTTCTTGTTACAAAAATTTGAGTTCTAAATGCCATTATTACGGTATCTGATACCTTACATCTTTCTGATAACTCAAAATGATAATCTATATTTTCATCTGTTGGAGGAATAACCTTAATTATCTTTGAATTATCTACACTTTCTCCAACTAATGCATTTTCCATATGAGATCTTCTATAATGACCTCCCCCATAGCAATACCCCTTATCTAATAAATTATGTGATACTTCTGTTACATAAACCATAGCTGGAAGCTCTACCCCATTATTATACTTATGATATGGTGTACTTCCTGTTAACCCATGTCCTGGTTCTCCATGAGTACCACCTTCTTTATATATCTTCTCAATTGTATTTACACAAGTTGCAGAAGGCATATTTAATTGTTCTATCTTTATATCAAATTCTCTTTCAAGAATTTCTTTGGCTTCCTTAATAGTGTCAATATTATTTGTTCTCTTAACTTCATTACTTTCAGCATCATATAAGAAACATGGAAAGGATGCTACTCCAGCAACATTAATATTCTTAAGCTTAATTAATTCTTTTCCAACTTCCTTAAGTTCTTCTAATTTAAATCCACCATATTGACCTGAATATAAATTATCATTTTCACCTAATACTCTTAACATAATGTTTTGCTTAAGACCAAACTTCTCACAAACTTCATTAATTTCTTTAGCCTTTTCTAAGGTATAAACTGTAATATAATCTGGTTTAGATTTAACTACCTTCTCAACTAATGACTTAGGTATCTGAACTAAATGGCCAACATGACCAATCTTAATACCATTGTTAATCATAACTTCAGCTTCTCTAAAATCAACTACTACAGCACCTTCATATCCAAGATTCATTAATTCTTTAGCTATAATAGGGTTTCTTCCTATTTGCTTAGTCATAAAATAAAGCTTAATTCCATACTTGTCAGCTTCTTCTTTTATTTTTCTGGCATTCTCTATTAAAGTATCTAAGTCTATAACATAAGTATCTGGTAAAATCAATCCTTCTCTATGGAGATTAAATGCAGATTGAACTAATTCCTTATTTCTTTCTATAGTTTTTTCAAGAAACACCTTTGCTCCTCCTTACTTTACTTCTCTAACTTCCTCTATTGCACTCTTTAATATTCTAATTATAGTATCTGCCCCACTTCTCATTGGATTAATTCTAATCATTCTTTTTTCAAGGGTTGGATCTGCTGCCCTAAAGGTTCCAGATACTCTATACATCATTGGAACAAATTCATATATAGATTCAGAACCTACTGGATGAGATGCTGCTCCATACTTAGTAGTTAATTCTAAAATATCTTCAGCAATTTCCTCTTTAAACTCTACTAAAAGAACCTTAGATTGTGCATTTGCAAGAAAAGCATCCTTTATCTCTGGAATTTCTCCACCTTTTAATCTACTAACTAACTCTTCATTAACTTCAGATTGAATTGCTAAAGAAACTGGAGCATATACTAAGCCTCTTAATGCTTCCATAGCCTCATGTCCTTGTACTTGACTTCCACCTGAATAATTTAATGAATAAACCTTATCTATTAAATCCTTCTTACCTATTAATACACCAACACCTTCTGGTCCTAATATCTTAAAGCAAGAAAAACTTCCAAGATCAGCTCCACATTGATTTCCTATCTTTTTCACCTTAAGAGCTGCATAGTTATCATCAGTGATTATTCTTATATTTGAATTTCCTTCTTTTATTGTTGTTATTACTTCTTCTAAATCATAAGAATCATCTATTTTTTGTCTAGTATTTTGAACTAGAGCTCCTTTAATTTCTGGATGTTTAGAAATTACATTTTTAATATCTTCTAAATCATTAAAATTAGCAGTAATAACATTAAGTCCCATAGTTTCAATAGTAACTTTAGAAGTAGGATATATCGGTGCATCATGTACTAAGATTGTGTCTCCACTTTTCATAAAGCTTATAAGACCCCATCTTATAGCTCCTGTTCCTGCTCCCCTTACTAATATTGCTGCTTCTGCATCAAATACTTCTGCAAAAACATTTTCTACTTTCTTAGTATATGTTGGTTTATTTAACCCCTTTACTACCCCTAAGTCACCTAGGGATAATATTTCTCTACCATCAAAATGCTTTGTTATAGTATCTATTATTTTAAATTGTAATTTCTTTGCTTCCTCTAAATTTATCGAATGTAATGGGTAAGTTCTCATAAATTTCCTCCTATTTAAGGCCATAAATATTTTTTATATTATTAACTAACATATTTTCCATATGCACATTAGAAATTTCTTTTTCATATAATCTTGGTAAGAAACTATCAATTAAATAGCTATAACCAAGACCTCCATTATCCTTAAAATGAGATTTTCTTGTGATATCCATAGACAATACTATTTGATTACTATATCCCCTATCACAAAGTTCTTTTAACCAGATTGCTCTATCTTCATCTGGTTGATAATTATTCTTGCCAATTGTATCAAATGCAATATTAACACCTGTATCAAGTAATCTAAGCATATATTCTAAGTCACCACTTAAATCAATATGACTTAGTGTTACCTTAGATAAATCAACATTGAATTTTTTAAATACTTCAATTTGCTCAAGACCTAACTTTCCTAAAGTTGTATGAGTAATTATAGGTTTTCCAGTTTCAACATGAGCTCTTGAAGCAGCTTCAAAAACCTTTAGCTCCATATCTTCAATCTTATTTAAGCTAGTTCCAATTTCACCTATAACATCTGCTTTAGTAGATGTTCCATCAATTCCATTTACAATTTCATCAATTAGGATTTTAGCCATTTCTCTTTCATTTATTCTATAAACCTCTTCAGGTAAGAAAGGCTCCTTATAATATCCAGTAGCTTGAAGGATATTTAGCCCTGTTTCTCTAATAACGTCTGCTACATAGTCTGTATTTCTACCCATACCTCTATTAGTAACATCTATAATAGTAGAAACACCTTTATTCTTTAATTCTTTAAACTCTTCTATTGTTTGACTTTTATTATTTAAAAAACAATCTTTGTCTTTCTTTATACCAGATAAATCTATTGTTATATGCTCATGAGCATATACTATTTCCTTCTCCATCTAAAACCCC